>JBQCEF010000617.1:0-12324 GCA_051960495.1 Nocardioides sp.
CTCGGGCAGCTTCTGGCCCAGCTTCACCTGCGGCTTCGGCAGCCGCAGCCAGCGCAGCTGCAGCGAGCGCAGGATCGCGTAGCTCGTGGTGCCCTTCGTCGACTCGTTCGGGAAGCGTCGCTTGAGCTCGCGCTTCATCCGGAACAGCAGCCACACCGTGTCGACCAGCACCAGCAGGATCGTCGCGCTCCACAGCCCGTTGCTGAACGCCGGCGCGAACGACTGGGTGATCATGATGACGACCAGCAGCGGGAGCAGGAACTCCGCCATGCAGATCCGCGAGTCGATGAAGTCACGGATGAACTTCTTCACCGGCCCCTGGTCGCGGGCCGGCAGGTAGCGCTCGTCGCCCGAGCGCAGCCCCTGGCGCATCTTCGCGTTCTGCTCGGCGCGCTGCTCGCGGAGCACCTTCTTGGCGGTGGCCTTGTCCATGCCGGCCTTCGCCCGGGCCTTCGCCGCGGCTTCGGCCTCCCTGCGGGTGGGGGTCGGCCGCCCCTTGCCACCTTCCTTGGTGACGACGGGTTCGGCGGTCTGGTCGGGCTTGGTACGTCGGAACAACGGGGGTGTCTTCCAGTCAGGGCCGGTGGGGTCCGCGGCGGCGTCGTACGGCCGCTGCACTGCCCAGGGTACCGAGCGGAACCTTCTACACCGCCGAGACGTTCCCCCGTAGGGTGGAACCGACGCTCCACCCGCCGACTCACAGACAAGGGGGCCCGCCCAGATGAGCCTCATGAAGCGCATCAGCCTGATCTTCCGCTCCAAGGCCAACAAGGCGCTCGACCGCGCCGAGGACCCGCGCGAGACCCTCGACTACAGCTACCAGCGTCAGGTGGAGCTGTTGGCGAAGGTACGACGGGGCGTGGCCGACGTGGCGACGAGCCGCAAGCGCGTCGAGCTGCAGGTCGCCCAGCTCGAGCAGCAGGAGAACAAGCTCACCGACCAGGCGCAGAAGGCGCTCGGGATGGGCCGCGAGGACCTCGCCCGCGAGGCGCTGACCCGCAAGTCGGCGATCACCGGCCAGGTCGGCGACCTGCGTGCGCAGCAGGCCCAGCTGCAGGCCGAGGAGGAGAAGCTCACGCTCGCCTCCCAACGGCTGCAAGCGAAGGTCGAGGCCTTCCGCACCAAGAAGGAGACCATCAAGGCGACCTACACCGCCGCCGAGGCGCAGACCCGGATCAACGAGGCGTTCTCGGGCATCTCCGAGGAGATGGGTGACGTCGGGATGGCGGTGCAGCGGGCCGAGGACAAGACCGCGCAGATGCAGGCCCGGGCCGGTGCCATCGACGAGCTGATCGCGTCGGGCGCGCTCGACGACGCCACCGCGATCGGCCAGGGCGACGACATCGCCCGCGAGCTCGCGCAGATGTCCTCGCAGTCCGACGTCGAGGCCGAGCTCGCCGCGCTGAAGGCGAAGTCGGCCCCGCAGAGCATCGAGTCGGCCGACACGACGCCGCCCGCGGAGCTCACCGCGGAGGCGCAGAAGCAGCAGGAGGAGGGCCAGTCATGATCGTGCGCATCCTCGGCGAAGGACAGTGGGACGTCGCCGACGAACAGCTCGACGGGCTCAACCGGCTCGACGCCGAGGTGGAGTCGGCCGTCGAGGCGGGGGAGCAGGTCCGGTTCGAGGCCGGCATGGCCGCGCTGCTGGACGCCGTACGCACGGCCGGGACCCGGCTGCCGGACGACAGCCTGCCCGACTCCGACCTGATCCTGCCGCCCGCGGACGCCACCATCGACGAGGTCCGCGCGCTGCTCACCGAGGCCGACGACGGCCTCATCCCCGGCTGAGCGAGCCGGGTAGAGACCAGAGAAGGAACCACCCATGGCACGCACCCGCTTCGTCGGCGACACCGGGCTCACCGCCCGGATGACGCTGGTGATGTTCTTGCTCGGGGGCCTGTTCGTCGCGTTCATCGCCGTGCTGATCGGGCTCTTCGGGAACAGCCCCGGCATGATCACGCTGATCGGGCTCGCCGGTCTCGGCGTGATCTGGTTCCAGTGGTACAACTCCGACACGCTGGCGCTGAAGGCGATGCGGGCCCGCGAGGTGACCCCGCAGGAGGCGCCTGAGCTGCACGGCGTGATCGACCGGCTGTGCGCGCTCGCCGACATGCCCAAGCCGCGGGGCGCGATCTCCTACACCGACATGCCGAACGCGTTCGCCACCGGCCGGTCGCCGAACCGGGCGGCGGTGTGCGTGACCACCGGCATCCTCGACCGGCTCTCCGCCGAGGAGGTCGAGGCGGTGCTCGCCCACGAGCTGTCCCACGTCGCGCACCGCGACGTGCTGGTGATGACGCTCGCGTCCTCGGCGGGGATCATCGCCGGCATGGCGACCCGTGGGGCGCAGTACGGCGCCTGGTTCGGCGGCGGGCGCCGCAACAACGACAACAACACCGGCGGCCTGCCGGTCTGGCTCGTCGTGCTGGTGGTCAGCGTCCTGGTCTACGCGATCAGCTTCTTCCTCACGCGGCTGCTGTCGCGCTACCGCGAGCTGTGCGCGGACCGGTCCGGTGCCTACCTGACCGGCAAGCCGTCGGCGTTGGCGAGCGCGCTGACCAAGATCACCGGCCAGATCGCCTCGATCCCCAACCGCGACCTGCGCGCCTCGCAGCCGATGAACGCGTTCTTCATCGCCCCGGCGATCAGCGGGATGTCGTGGAAGACCGTGACCTCGACGCACCCGTCGCTGGAGCAGCGGCTCGAGCAGCTGGCCAAGGTCGCCGCCGAGCTCGGCCGGCCGATGGACGGCGGCTTCCCGACCGCGCCTGGCGCCGGCCTGTGAGGTCCGCTTCGTGAAGATCCTCGACGCGATGCTGGGTCGCTCCAGGCGGCCCCGCAACAACCTCGACGCGCTGTTCTCGATGCCCACCGCGGCGATCACGCTCCAGACGGCTGCCGACTTCACGCCGACCGGGGTGGGCGCGGTGTGCTTCCGTGCGGCCGAGGGCGCGGCCTTCGCGGCCACCAAGGCCGATATCGTCGCGCTGCTCGACAACGACGACGACCCCGACCTCGAGCAGCACACCGACGACTTCGGCTTCACGTGGCTGGTCGCGCGCCAGGAGGAGATGTCCGCGCTGGTCACCGACCTGCACGCGATCAACACCGGCCTGGAGGCGCAGGGGTTCGGCCCGTCGCTGCTGTGCTCGCTCGTCGGCTTCCGCGACCCGAGCGGCCGCAGCCTGGCGCTGGTGTACCTCTACAAACAGGGAACCTTCTACCCGTTCGCGCCGAAGGGCGACCAGCAGCGCGACAACCTGCTCGAGATGCAGGTGCGTGACCTGGTGAAGAACGACCTGCCGGTCGAGCCGGAGCTCAGCCGGTGGATGGCGCTCTGGGACGCACCGGGTCTCTGACGCTCTGACGTCAGCGCCGCTACTGCACGTCGCCGGCGAACGTGTCGAGGATGCAGAACCCTCCGGGCGCTGCCGGCGTACAGCGGGTGTTGTCGCCGCGGACCGTGCCTCCGCCCTCGGTGGCCCCCGGGAGCGTCGACTCCTCGGTGACGACGTACCAGTAGCCGCTCGTGCGCTTGCCGCTCTCGAAGTTCATCTCCGCCACGTAGTGGATCACCACGACGTCGCCGGCGCAGGTGACCTCCTTGTCGCCGAAGTAGAGCACCTTGCGCGGCCCGATCTGCTCGCCGCCGGCCGAGAGGTCCGTCACCGAGGTGCACGACGCGAACGCCCCACCCGCGTCGACGATCGGGCTCGATCCCTCCTGGGTGTTGACCACGAAGTAGTCGCCGCGCGGAGCCGCCGATGCCGAGGGGAGCGGCGCGGCGACGAGTCCGGCCAGCGCGAGCGTGGCGACGGTGGTGGTGACGGTGCGGAACGGCTTGGTCATGGGGAGCTCCCTCGTCGGCGCGACCTGACCCGACCGCGCGGCTTCCCCCGGAGGACCAGTGAACCGGGGAGCAGCCGTGGGGCGCCATCGCCCGCGTGGGGGACGGTCCCCGCCCGACCGGGCCAGCCAAACCGGTGGATAACGGACCGAAGCGGCAGATCGACTCAGTGGTGGTGGCGCATCAGGGTCCGGCAGTGGTCGGGGACGTACGTCGTGTGCTCGCGCGGCGGCCGCACGTAGCCCTGGGAGGCAGGCCGTTCCGGCAGTGTCAGGTCGCTGGGCGTCACGTCGGTGTAGGGGATGGTCGAGAGCAGGTGGGCCATCATGTTGAGCCGGGCGCTCTTCTTGACGTCCCCCTCCACGACGTACCACGGCGCCTCGGGGATGTCGGTGTGCACCATCATCTCGTCCTTGGCGCGGGAGTAGTCCTCCCAGCGGCTGATCGACTCCAGGTCCATCGTCGAGAGCTTCCAGCGCCGCATCGGGTCGTCGAGGCGTGATCGGAACCGGCGCTGCTGCTCCTGGTCGCTGACCGAGAACCAGTACTTGCGCAGCAGCAGGCCGTCCTCGACGAGCATCCGCTCCAGGATCGGGCACTGGTGCAGGAACCGGCGGTACTCGTGGGGCGTGCAGAACCCCATCACCTTCTCGACGCCGGCCCGGTTGTACCAGGACCGGTCGAACAGCACGATCTCCCCGGCGCTGGGCAGCTGCTCGATGTAGCGCTGGAAGTACCACTGGGTGCGCTCGCGCTCGGTCGGGGCGGGCAGCGCGACGATGCGGGCGACGCGCGGGCTGAGGTACTGCGTGATGCGCGTGATCGCGCCGCCCTTGCCGGCGGCGTCGCGGCCCTCGAACACGACGACGATCCGCTGGCCCTCGGCCCGAACCCACTCCTGCACCTTGACGAACTCGGCCTGCAGGCGCGCGAGCTCGCGCTCGTAGACCTCGGCCGGCAGCTTCGTGCTCTGCGACGGCTGCTTGCTCATGCAGCCGAGGCTAGCCCGGCTCAGTCCCTCGCGGCGGTCTTCGCGGGAAGGTCGAGCATCCGCTGCAGGGCGACCTTGGCCCACTTCTCGGTCTCGGGGTCGACCTCGATCTGGTTGACCACGGTGCCTGCGACGAGGTTCTCCAGCGCCCACACGAAGTGGGGCAGGTCGATCCGGTTCATCGTCGAGCAGTAGCAGACCGTCTTGTCCAGGAAGGCGATGTGCTTGTCCGGGTGGTCGTTGGCGAGCCGCTGCACCAGGTTGAGCTCGGTGCCGATGGCCCACGACGAACCGGCCGGCGCGGCCTCGATCGTCTTGATGATGAACTCCGTCGACCCGACCAGGTCGGCCTTGGTGACTACCTCGTGCTTGCACTCGGGGTGCACCAGGATCTGGATGTCGGGGACCGTCGCGCGCAGCTCGTCGACGACCTCGGGGGAGAACCGGCCGTGCACCGAGCAGTGGCCGCGCCACAGGATCATCTTGGCGGCGCGCAGCTCCTCGACGGTCAGGCCGCCGTTGGGCTTGTGGGGGTTCCACACGACGCAGTCATCGAGGGAGAGGCCCATCTGCAGCACGGCGGTGTTGCGGCCGAGGTGCTGGTCGGGCAGGAAGAGAACCTTGGTGTCGGGCCCGTACTGGGCGAACGCCCACTCGAGCGCGACCTGCGCGTTGGAGGAGGTGCACACCGCGCCGCCGTTGCGGCCGCAGAACGCCTTGAAGTCGGCGGAGGAGTTCATGTAGGTGACGGGTACGACGCTGTCCGCGATGCCGGCGTCGACGAGCGCGTCCCAGGCATCCTCGACCTGGCCGAGCGCCGCCATGTCGGCCATCGAGCAGCCGGCCGCGAGGTCGGGGAGGATCACCTTCTGGGTCGGCGCGGTGAGGATGTCGGCGGACTCGGCCATGAAGTGCACGCCGCAGAACACGATGTACTCCGCGTCCGGGCGGGCCGCGGCGTCCTTGGCGAGCTTGAACGAGTCGCCGGTGACGTCGGCGAACGCGATGACCTCGTCGCGCTGGTAGTGGTGACCGAGCACGAACAGCTTCGCGCCGAGCGCGTCCTTGGCGGCCTGCGCGCGAGCCACGAGGTCCGGGTCGGAAGCCGGCGGCAGCGCACCGGGACAGTCGACGCCGCGCTCGGAGTTGGGGTCGGAGCCCCGGCCCAGCGGCAGCAGGGGAAGATCGATCGTCGTCACGACTCCATCATTTCACAGCGGCCGTGAACGATCCCGCGGGTTGTGGGGTGGTTTCGAGACGCTCGCTTCGCTCGCAACTCAACCACCGGGGAGAGGCTCGCTTCGCTCGCTCCTCAACCACCGAGGAATCAGAGGAAGACGCCGTGGTGGAGGTAGGGCGCCGGCGGCTTCATCCCGCGCACGGCGAGGTAGCCCGAGGTGTGCAGCTGCATCCGGCAGGCCATCCCGACGTCGACCGCCCACGGGTTGGCGGCGGTGAGGTGCCCGATCCCGGCCTGCTCGCCGTCCGGAGTGGCTGCCAGGCACTCCCACAGCAGGTCGGTCGCGGTGCGCCGGTTGGTCGCCGCCAGCAACATCGGGCCGCCGCCCTGCTCGAGGTAGGCGTAGCCCGAACCGGTCGAGCGGTCGACCACGACCAGCCGGCTGTGCTGCAGCAGGAACTCGTGGTCGGGCCCGTGGGCGGCGTCGCGGACGCGCCGGTCGACGGAGTCCATCAGCTCGATGTCGGCGGCGGAGCCCTCGCGGACTTGCTCGACGACCGGCAGCACCTCGCGGGGCACCGGGCCGCGCAGGAACATCATCGGATGCAGCGTGAATCCGGCGTCGTGGTAGCGGCGCACCGCGGCCTGGTCGTCGGAGGCGGAGATCAGCCCGCGCAGGCAGCCCCGGCCGTGCTCGAGCGCGGCGAGCATCAGCTGGCGGCCCACCCCGCGACCTTGCAGACCCGGGCGCACGGCGTACGTCGACAGCACCCAGGTCAGCTCGCGGCGCAGCGAGATCACCGCACCGACCACCTCGCCGCCGATATCCGCGACGAAGCAGCCACCCGGGTCGGTCCCGAGCATGTGCAGCGCGCGGCGGCTCCACAGCTCCGTCCGGGCGGCGGACCGGCGCGCCGGTTCGGGCCAGTCCGCGCGCTGGGTGCGCACCTCGTGGTCGTAGAACCCGTCGTCGGTCACCGCCGCGACGCCGGGGATGTCCTCGGGCCGCATCGGCCGGATCACGAAGTCGCTGACGTCGGGCACCGGCTCAACCTACCGAGGCGGGGCCCGCTGACGTGGCAGCCACCCGCACCCCGGCAGGATGGGCTTCATGCGCGTGCTGATCGCTCCGGACAAGTTCGCCGGCACCCTGACCGCCGTCGAGGCAGCCAAGGCGATCGCCGACGGCTGGTCGCGGCGTGCCCCCGGCGACGAGCTCGACCTCGCCCCGATGGCCGACGGCGGCCCCGGCTTCGTGGACGTGCTGCACGCCTCGCTCGGCGGTGACCTGCTCGCGGTGACGGTGACCGGGCCGTACGGCGACCCGGTGCCCGGATCGGTCCTGCTGGTGGGCGGCACCGCATACGTGGAGAGCGCGCAGGCCTGCGGGCTCCACCTCACCCCGGAGGCGGACCGGGACCCCGAGCGGGCCACCAGCCGCGGGGTCGGCGAGCTCGTCTCCGCGGCGGTCGACGCCGGGGCGACCAGGGTGATCGTCGGCCTGGGCGGTTCCGGCACCAACGACGGCGGCGCCGGACTGCTCGCCGCCCTCGGCGCGACCGCTGAGCCGGCCGGCGCCCTGGACCGCGGCCCGAGCAGCCTCGCCACCCTCGAGAGCGTCGACCTCAGCCAGGCCCGCAGCCGGGTCGAAGGCGTGGACCTGATCGCCGCGACGGACGTCGACAACCCGCTGCTCGGGCTCATCGGCGCGACCAGCGTGTACGGCCCCCAGAAGGGGGTCGCCGAGGACCGGAAGATCGCCGTGGACGCCACCTTGGAAAGGCTGGCAGCCGCCACCGACAAGAAGCTCGCCCTGTCCCCAGGCGCGGGGGCGGCCGGCGGGCTCGGCTACGCGCTGATGCTGCTCGGCGGCCGGCGCGAGCCGGGAATCGGCATGGTCGCGGCCGCCGTCGGCCTCCCGGAGCGGGCCGCTCGGGCCGACCTGCTGGTCACGGGGGAGGGCGCCTTCGACTTCTCCTCCCGGTCCGGGAAGGTCCCCTACGGGGTCGCCCAGGTCGCGGCGGACGCCGTACGCCCGTGCATCGCGCTCGCCGGCCAGGTGCTGATCGGGTCGCGTGAGATGCGGGCGTTGGGCGTGGAGTCGGCGTACGCGGTGGTCGACCTGGTGGGGGAGCAGGCCAGCTTCGCCGACCCCGCCGGCAGCCTGGCCCGGCTCGCCGAGCGCGTCGCGCGGACCTGGTCGCACTGACGATTCCGCGTCGCGCCGCCTCGATCCGGCCGCGGATGCGCCGCCCCGGCGAGTGATCGACCAATCACGGCGGCAGGGGTTGGGAATACCACGAGATGTGCGACCATTGAACGAAGCACAACCCCGTACGTCGACGCATTGGGAGCAGTGAAGATGACCGAGCAGGTCGAGACCACCGGGACGCAGGTCCGCACCGACAGCATCAACGTCAGCGATGCCGCTGCCGCGAAGGTGAAGGCGCTCCTCGAGCAGGAGGGTCGCGACGACCTCCAGCTGCGCATCGCCGTGCAGCCGGGTGGCTGCTCCGGGCTGCGCTACCAGCTCTTCTTCGACGAGCGGAACCTCGACGGCGACGTCGTGAGCGACTTCAACGGCGTGTCCGTGGTCGTCGACCGGATGAGCGTTCCCTACCTCAACGGTGCGGTGATCGACTTCGTCGACACCATCGAGAAGCAGGGCTTCACGATCGACAACCCGAACGCCACCGGATCGTGCGCCTGCGGCGACTCGTTCCACTGAGCTGAGACTTCCGGGCGCCGCTGAACCCACTGGCTCCCAGGCAACGACCCTTCGCCGGCCACGGCGGGGGGTCGTTGTCGTCTCACGGCCGGGCGGCCCTGGTCAGCTCGCCTGGTCCGGGTCGTTCGGCGCCGCCGCCTCGCGCACCCGCGCCCCGTGGCGGGCGCCGTCGAGCACCGGCCGGCCGGCCAGCGGTGCATCCAGCGTGGCGTCGACGGTCCCGAGCATCGCGATGTCGATGCAGGCGCGCTTGCCGTCCACCCGCACCGGTGTCCGCGGGATCGTCACGACGACCGCGTCGGCGGACTCCTCCACCCGGGGCGTCCCGGCGGCGCCGTAGCACTCGGGCACGCCGTTGGTGTAGTTGAGCGCGAGGTGCGTCGCGTCGTACGCGTAGAAGCTGTCCACCGCGATCGTCCCGGAGTCGACCCCGCCGCCGTCCGACGGGGTACCGGCCGGCGGGACCGACCCGACCGGCACGTCGGGAACCCATGGCTCCTCGACCGCGGGCGCGTCGGGCGCCGGCTCGTCGGACCCTGCCGAGCCGGGCGTGCTGCCGCCGTACGACGGGGAGCCCTGACCCGAGCCGCCATCGGCGAACCCGACGTCGCCACCGCTCGCCCCGGGTCGCTGCATCCACAGTGTCGCGACGACGGCGAGCACCGCCAGCGCGGCCAGCAACGGCGCCAGCCAGCGGCCGGGTCGACGGGTCGGTGAGGTGCTCATACAGGTGGGACGCATCGCCGGACCGTCGGGTTCCCGAAAAGGCCATCCCCCGCGCGAGGGGTTCCCCATGACCCCGAAGCGCTATTGAGCAACATCGGCAAAATCCAATTTGCTGTCCGGGTGCGGGGACGGCCCCCGGCGACGGGGGCTTTCTCGATCCGAGGGGGATCATGAAGCACAAGACCACCCTTGCCCTCGTGGCAGCCAGCCTCACCGCAGCGACCCTCGTGGGCGCGCCCACCGCCGGCGCGGCACCCGCCGACTCGCCGTCGTTCGACGGAGTACGCGGGCTCGACATCGGCCGCAGCGGCAAGACCGTCATCGCTGCCTCGGACGGCACCGTCTACAAGATCGTGCGCCACGGCCCGAAGGCCGGCACCAGCCGCGCGATCGCCAAGGTCCACAAGAACTTCGTCGCGCCGGCCGTCGCGGTGGCCGACGACAAGGCGGTCTGGATCCTGACCGCCGGCGGCGAGAACGGCCCGGAGGCCGGCTTCGGCAGCCTGTACCTCAAGCGCGCCGGCCACCACAAGCGCCTGGTCGCGAACATCTCGGCCTACGTCGCCAAGCACAACCGCGACCCGTTCGACCTCGAGAACAACGACAAGGACAGCAACCCGTACGGCGTGGCGGCGCTGCCCGGGCGCGGGGCTGGGGCGCTCGTCGCCGACGCGGCCAACAACTCGATCATGCGGGTCAGCCGCAGCGGCAAGATCACTCCGATCGCCCGCGTGAAGCCCCGGGTCGTGGAGATGCCCGCCGGGTTCGACGACCCGCAGATGCCGCCCGCCGGCACGCCGATGCCCGCCGAGGCGGTGGTCACCTCCGTGGCGGTCGGCGAGGACGGCAGCTTCTACTTCAGCGAGCTCCGCGGCTTCCCGGCCACTCCTGGTACGTCGCAGATCTGGCGGGTCGGTCCGGGGGCGCGCAACGCCGTCTGCCGACCGGACAAGCCGCGCAAGGGCGCGTGCAAGCGGGTCGCCGACGGGCTCACCTCGGTCGTCGCCCTCGACGCCGGGCGGGGTGGATCGCTCTACGTCGCCGAGCTGTCGAAGATGAGCTGGTTCGCCATGGAGGGCCAGGTCCCGGGCAGCGAGGTCGGCGCGATCATCCGCATCGGTCACGACCGGTCGGTGCGCCGCGAGCTGAGCAAGGGCAAGGTCATCATGCCCGGCGGCGTCGCGGTCGGCCCGAAGGGCAACGTCTTCTCCAGCGGACCGATCTTCGGCCCCGGAGGCTTCATGCGCGTCGGCTGACCTGCCAGTCACGTGGGGAGACGATGACAAAGGGCCCCCGCACCGGGTCGGTGCGGGGGCCCTTTGCCGTGGTGGCGCGGGCGGCTGGCTGCGGGCGGGCGCTCGCGGGCGCGCGCCAGCGGTCGGCCGGCGCGCCGGAGCCGGAAGTCGGGTCAGTCGTTGTACATCGCCGAGGCGAGCCGGGCGGCGGCCTCGGTGACGGTGATCCGCGGCTTGGCGACCTCGCGCGGGTAGTCCTCGAACAGGATCGACGGGGCCGGCTTCACGGCGGCCGCGGCGGCACGCTCGGCGGCGCTGCGGCGCTCCGGCAGGTGCAGGGCGAGCTCCACGGCGCGGCAGTCGGCCGTCATCTGGGCAGCGGTCGCGGCGTCGTCGTACGCACGGCGTTCGTAGGTCATGGCACCCACGCTAGGTATTACCGCCGGGTACCCCAACGAGTACCGGCGGGTAGGGTTCGACGTGTCCAGAACCGCCGCCGTCCGGGCCCGTCGCGGGCCGTGAGGATCCCTCGTGTCCCTGCTCGTCACCGGCTCCATCGCCACCGACCACCTGATGTCCTTCCCGGGGAAGTTCGCCGACTCGCTGGTGGTCGACCAGCTCGACAAGATCGCGCTGTCGTTCCTCGTCGAGGACCTCGAGGTACGCCGGGGCGGCTGTGCGGCCAACATCGCCTTCGGGCTGGGCAACCTCGGCCTGCGCCCGATCCTCGTCGGTGCCGTCGGTGAGGACTGGCGCGACTACCGGGCGTGGCTGGAGCGCCACCACGTCGACTGCGAGTCCGTGCACGTCTCGGACTCCAAGCACACCGCGCGGTTCGTGTGCACCAACGACTCGACGATGGCGCAGATCGCGTCGTTCTACGCCGGCGCGATGAGCGAGGCGCGCGAGATCGAGCTGAAGCCGATCGTGGACCGCGTCGACGGCGCGACCTACGTGCTTGTCGGGCCCAACGACCCCGAGGCGATGCTGCGGCACACCCAGGAGTGCCGCGAGCGCGGCTACCCGTTCATCGCCGACCCGAGCCAGCAGCTGGCGTTCGGCGACGGCGAGATGATCCGCGACCTGATCGACGGCGCGGCGATCCTGTTCTCCAACGAGTACGAGTCGGCGCTGATCGAGCAGAAGACCGGCTGGTCGGCCGACGAGATCCGCGCCCGGGTCGGCACCTGGGTGATCACGCTCGGCGCCGAGGGGGTCAGGGTCGAGCGGGAGGGCGAGGAGTCGATCTACGTGCCCGCCGTACCCGAGATCCGCAAGGTCGAGCCGACCGGCGTCGGCGACGCGTTCCGGGCCGGGTTCCTCGCCGCGCTCGAGTGGGGGCTCTCGCTGGAACGGGCCGCGCAGCTCGGCTGCCTGCTGGCGGTCTACGTCGTGGAGAAGGTCGGGACCCAGGAGTACACGCTGCACCAGCAGTCGTTCCTCGACCGCTTCGCCGCGGCCTACGGCGCCGACGCGGCGGCCGAGGTCGGGAAGCACGTGCGGACGCCGCGCCCCTGACGGGCGCCCCGGGGCGCGTCGGGAGGTCAGGCAGGGCGATGGAGCTCGTGCTCGACCGCCCGCCGGATCCACGACGACACCGAGCGGTCGTCCTCGCCT
>JBQCEF010000618.1:0-2773 GCA_051960495.1 Nocardioides sp.
GTCGGCGTACGCCCGGCAGTTCCTGGGGCAGATGGACAAGCCCGACGTCGACTTCATCGAGGGGCTCTCCCCGGCGGTGTCCATCGACCAGAAGTCGACGTCCAAGAACCCGCGGTCGACGGTCGGCACGATCACCGAGGTCTACGACTACCTGCGGCTGCTCTACGCGCGCGCGGGCCGGCCGCACTGCCCGACCTGCTGCGCGCCGATCTCGCGGCAGACCCCCCAGCAGATCGTGGACCGCGTGCTGGCGCTCGAGGAGGGCCGGCGCTTCCAGGTGCTCGCGCCGGTGGTGCGCGGTCGCAAGGGCGAGTACGTCGACCTGTTCCGCCAGCTGCAGACCCAGGGCTTCTCGCGGGCGCGCGTCAACGGGGAGACCCACCAGCTCACCGACCCGCCCAAGCTCGACAAGCAGAAGAAGCACACCATCGAGGTGGTCGTCGACCGGCTCGCGGTGAAGAAGAGCGCCAAGCGCCGGCTCACCGACTCGGTGGAGACCGCGCTCGGCCTGGCGAGCGGCCTGGTGGTCTTCGACTTCGTCGACCTCCCGGACAAGGACCCGGGCCGCGAGCTGCGGTTCTCCGAGAAGATGGCCTGCCCCAACGAGCACCCGATCGAGACCGATGACCTCGAGCCGCGCTCGTTCTCGTTCAACTCACCGTTCGGGGCCTGCACGGTGTGCCACGGGCTGGGCACCCGGATGGAGGTCGACCCCGAGCTGGTGGTGACCGACCCCGAGCAGACCCTGCGCGAAGGCGTGATCAGCCCCTGGTCCGGGGCGCACGTCGCCGACTTCTTCATCCGGTTGCTCGGCGCGCTCGGCGACGAGCTCGGCTTCGACCTGGACACCCCCTGGGAGGACCTGCCCGCCAAGGCGCGCAAGTCCATCCTCGACGGGCACGCCACCAAGGTCCACGTCCGGCACCGCAACCGCTACGGCCGGGAGCGCTCCTACTACACCAGCTTCGAGGGGGTGCGCCCCTACATCGAGCGCCGGCATCGCGAGGCGGAGTCCGACACCAGCCGGGAGCGCTTCGAGGGCTTCATGCGCGAGGTGCCCTGCCCGGCGTGCGCCGGGTCGCGGCTCAAGCCGGTCTCGATGGCGGTGACCCTGGGCGGGAAGAACATCGCCGAGGTCTGCGCGCTGCCGATCAACGAGACCGCCGACTTCCTGCGCAACCTCGACCTGACCGCGCGGGAACGGCAGATCGGCGAGCGGGTCCTCAAGGAGATCCAGGAGCGGCTCAACTTCCTGCTCGACGTCGGCCTCGACTACCTCTCGCTCGACCGGCCCTCGGGCTCGCTGTCGGGCGGCGAGGCGCAGCGGATCCGGCTCGCCACCCAGATCGGCGCGGGGCTCGTGGGAGTCCTCTACGTGCTCGACGAGCCGTCGATCGGCCTGCACCAGCGCGACAACCACCGGCTGATCGAGACGCTGGTCCGGCTCAAGGACCTCGGCAACACCCTGATCGTCGTCGAGCACGACGAGGACACCATCCGGGTGGCCGACTGGGTCGTCGACATCGGCCCGGGCGCGGGGGAGCACGGTGGTCAGGTGGTGGTCTCGGGTCCGGTGCAGGAGCTCTACGAGCACCACGACTCGCTGACCGGCCTCTACCTCTCGGGTCGCAAGCAGATCCCGGTGCCGGAGGTACGCCGGCCGCGCACGCCGGGCCGCGACCTCGTCGTACGCGGGGCCAAGGAGCACAACCAGCGCGACATCGACGTGCGTTTCCCGCTCGGGATGTTCGTCGCGGTCACCGGCGTCTCCGGTTCGGGCAAGTCGACGCTGGTCAACGACATCCTCTACACGTCACTGGCCAAGCAGATCTACAACGCCCGGACCGTCCCGGGCCGGCACAAGCGAATCGAGGGCCTCGACCACGTCGACAAGGTGATCCACGTCGACCAGTCGCCGATCGGCCGCACCCCGCGGTCCAACCCGGCGACGTACACCGGGGTGTTCGACCACGTGCGGAAGCTCTTCGCCAACACCCCGGAGGCCAAGGTCCGCGGCTACCAGCAGGGCCGGTTCTCCTTCAACGTCAAGGGCGGCCGCTGCGAGGCGTGCTCCGGTGACGGCACGATCAAGATCGAGATGAACTTCCTGCCGGACGTCTACGTGCCGTGCGAGGTCTGCCACGGCGCGCGCTACAACCGCGAGACGCTCGAGGTGCACTACAAGGGCAAGACCATTGCCGAGGTGCTCGACATGCCGATCGAGGAGGCGGTCGACTTCTTCGAGGCGATCCCGGCGATCTCCCGCCACCTGCGCACGCTGGTCGACGTCGGGCTCGGCTACGTCCGGCTCGGCCAGCCGGCCCCGACTCTCTCCGGAGGCGAGGCGCAGCGGGTGAAGCTCGCCGCCGAGCTGCAGAAGCGGTCCACCGGGCGCACCGTCTACGTGCTCGATGAGCCGACCACCGGCCTGCACTTCGAGGACATCCGCAAGCTCCTGCTGGTGCTCGGGCGGCTCGTCGACCAGGGCAACACGGTCCTGGTCATCGAGCACAACCTCGACGTGATCAAGACCGCGGACTGGATCGTCGACATGGGGCCCGAGGGCGGCAGCCGTGGCGGTCTCGTTGTCGCGGAGGGCACGCCTGAGGAGGTCGCGGCTCATCCGGACAGCTTCACCGGGGAGTTCCTCGCGCCGCTGCTCGAGGGCACCGACGTGAGGGTGGCGAGGCCGGCGCGGAAGAAGGCGGTCTCAGCGGCGGGCGGCCCGGCGAAGAAGACGACCGCCAAGAAGGCGACGGCCAAGAAGGCAACA
>JBQCEF010000619.1:0-2720 GCA_051960495.1 Nocardioides sp.
TGAAGCTGGTCGAGTCGGGGGTGGCCACCGCCGAGGACATCGACGTCGCCTGCAAGCTGGGCTTCGGCCACGCCATGGGCCCGCTGGCCACCCTGGACCTCACCGGCGTCGACATCATGCGCAACGCCACCCGCAACATCTACACCGAGACCCAGGACGAGAAGTTCGCCCCGCCGGAGCTGCTGAACCGGATGGTCACCGCCGGCGACCTCGGCCGCAAGACCGGCAAGGGCTTCTACGACTACGCCTGACAGCCCGTCCTGAGCCGGGCGCCTGCACGCGACGCCTCCGACGTCGGCCGGGCGGCCGGCAGCCTGCCGGCGGCGGCGCAACGGCCGATCGGCGACACACCCGGGCGCGCCGGGGAGGCGGGTCCATGCCCCCGCCCTCCCGTACCGTGCTGCGGACCAGGACCGGTCGGGGGACCGGACCGGCTCGAACAGCACCACCCGGCAACCGGACGTGGTCCGCGGACGTCTACCCGACGAAGCCCGTGCCGGCGCAGACCGCGCCGCACGGGTCCCGCGGTCCGCTCGGGGGCCGGGGAGGGAGGCACCGTGCACGTCCACCGCACCGTCGTCGAGCGCAGCAGCACCTACGGGTCCGCCACCGGGACCGCCAACCACCCGGTCGACCAGCTCGTGCTGGCCGGCCGGCTCGACGTCCACTGCGTGGCGGACGTCCGCTCGGCCCTGCACACCGCCATCGACGACGGCGCCGGCCCGCTGGTGGTCGACCTCGCCGGCGTGGAGGTGGCCGACGTGACCGGTCTGGGCGTGCTGGTGGGGGCGCACCGGCGAGCCGGGCGCCTGGGTCGCACCCTCGTGCTGCGCCGGGTGCCCCCCCGGCTGGCCCGGCTGCTGACCGCCACCCGGCTGCACCGCATCCTGGTCGTCGAGACCTACCTGCCCGAGGCGCCCGACGCCGAGTGCGGCGAGGCGTTGCCCGCCCTCACCTGAGCGCTGGGGCCGCCGGCCGCTCGTCACGGAGGGCGAGGCGTCGCCCCCGCCGGCCGCCGGTGGCCCAGATCACCCTCCCGTCGCTGGTTACCCGCGAGTAGCATCGCCGCACCGTCGTGGGGTGCGGCCCGCGGGACGAGGAGGCTGGCCATGGCCGAGCAGGACCGACCCGAGCAGGACCGACCGGAGCAGGATCGACCGGAGCAGGATCGACCCGAGCGCGACCGACCGTGGGTGATGCGGACCTACGCCGGGCACTCCTCGCCGGCCGACTCCAACGCCCTCGACCGCCGCAACCTGGCCAAGGGCCAGACCGGCCTCTCGGTGGCCTTCGACCTGCCGACGCAGACCGGCTACGACGCCGACTCCGAGCTGGCCCGGGGCGAGGTCGGCAAGGTGGGCGTGCCGGTGGCGCACCTGGGCGACCTGCGGGCCCTGTTCGACGGCATCCCGCTGGGCGAGATGAACACGTCGATGACCATCAACGCCACCGCCATGTGGCTGCTGGCGCTCTACGTCGCGGTGGCGCAGGAGCAGGGCGTCGACGTCGCCGCCATCCAGGGGACGACCCAGAACGACATCATCAAGGAGTACCTGTCCCGCGGGACCTACGTGTTCCCGCCCGGGCCGAGCCTGCGGCTGATCACCGACATGGTGTCGTGGACGGTCGTCAACGCTCCCAAGTGGAATCCCATCAACATCTGCTCCTACCACCTGCAGGAGGCCGGGGCGACGCCGGTGCAGGAGCTGGCGTACGCGATGTGCACGGCGATCGCGGTGCTGGACGCGGTGCGGGACTCCGGTCAGGTCCCGCCCGAGCGGTTCGGCGAGGTCGTGGGCCGCATCTCCTTCTTCGTGAACGCCGGCGTGCGCTTCGTCGAGGAGATGTGCAAGATGCGCGCCTTCGTGCAGCTGTGGGACGAGCTGACCCGCGAGCGGTACGGCGTGCAGGACCCGGCCATGCGCCGCTTCCGGTACGGCGTCCAGGTCAACTCGCTCGGGCTCACCGAGCAGCAGCCGGAGAACAACGTCTACCGGATCCTGCTGGAGATGCTCGCGGTCACCCTGAGCAAGGACGCCCGCGCCCGAGCGGTGCAGCTGCCGGCGTGGAACGAGGCGCTGGGCCTGCCCCGGCCGTGGGACCAGCAGTGGTCGCTGCGGATGCAGCAGGTGCTGGCCTTCGAAAGCGACCTGCTCGAGCACGACGACCTGTTCGCCGGCTCGCAGGTGGTGGAGGCCGAGGTGGCCGGGCTGGTGGCCGGCGCCCGGGCCGAGATCGACCGGGTGCAGGCGATGGGCGGGGCGGTGGCCGCGGTCGAGTCCGGCTACATGAAGACCCAGCTGGTGGCCTCCCACGCCGACCGCCGGGGGCGGCTGGAGTCCGGCGAGGACGTCGTCGTGGGCGTCAACCGGTTCACCACCACCGAGCCCAGCCCGCTCACGGCCGACCTCGACGCCGCCATCCAGACCGTCGACCCGGCAGTGGAGGCGGCCGCCCGCGAGGCGCTGGCCGCCTGGCGGGCCGGTCGCGACGCGAGCGCCGTGGAGGAGTCGCTGCGGGCGCTGCGGGATGCGGCCAAGACCGACGAGAACCTCGTCCCGGCCACCATCGCCTGCGCCCGGGCCGGGGTAACGACGGGGGAGTGGGCGCAGGTGCTGCGCGAGGTGTTCGGGGAGTACCGCGCGCCCACCGGCGTGCAGGGGGTGGCGCCGCACGCGGCGTCGGGGGAGACCGGCGCCGAGCTGGCCCGGGTGCGCGAG
>JBQCEF010000620.1:0-2816 GCA_051960495.1 Nocardioides sp.
TGTTCTCCACAGTGGTCCGCTCCTCAACGAGTCCCGAAATCAGCGAATCAGTACTGGTTTGTCAACGTCAGGTAACGATTGGTTTATTCCCCATATCGGATGCGAGGATGCGTCTCATGCCTGGAACGAACCTCACCCGGGACGAGGCGCGCACTCGCGCCGAGCTCCTGGATGTCGATGCCTACCTCGTCGAGCTCGACCTGACCACGGGGAGCACCGAGACCTTCCGCTCGGTCACCACGCTGCGCTTCCGCTGCGGGGAGCCCGGCGCCTCGACGTTCGCCGACCTCGTCGGCGCGCAGATCCACCATCTGACCCTCAACGGCAGGGCGCTCGACCCCGAGCAGGTGTACGCCGACAGCCGGCTCCAGCTCGACGACCTCGCTGCGGACAACGAGCTGCGTGTCGTCGCCGACATGCGCTACAGCCACACCGGCGAGGGTCTGCACCGCTTCGTCGACCCGGCCGACGACCGGGTCTACCTCTACTCGCAGTGCGAGGTCCCCGACGCGCGGCGGATCTACACGACGTTCGAGCAGCCGGACCTGAAGGCGACGTTCACGTTCACCGTGAAGGCGCCGTCGCACTGGAAGGTGGTCTCCAACGCGCCCACGCCCGCACCGGTCGACGGCGGCGACGGCACCGCGGTGTGGTCCTTCCCCACGACCGAGCGGATGTCGACCTACGTCACCGCCGTGGTCGCGGGTGAGTACCACGAGGTCCTGGACACCTACTCCGGCAAGCACGGCGACATCCCGCTGGGCCACTACTGCCGCCAGTCGGTCGCGCCCTACCTCGACGCCGACGAGCTGGTGCGGATCACCAAGCAGGGGTTCGACTTCTTCGAGGAGGTCTTCGACTTCCCCTACCCGTTCCACAAGTACGACCAGCTCTACGTGCCCGAGTTCAACAACGGGGCGATGGAGAACGCCGGGTGCATCACGCTGCGCGACGAGTACCTCCCGCGGAGCAAGCAGGCCCGATGGTTCTTCGAGCAGCGCGCCAACACGATCCTGCACGAGATGGCGCACATGTGGTTCGGCGACCTGGTGACCATGCGCTGGTGGGACGACCTGTGGCTCAACGAGTCGTTCGCCGAGTGGGCCGCGACCCACGCCGCGGCCGAGGCCACGCAGTACTCCGACGCCTGGACCGGGTTCACCAACAACCGCAAGAACTGGGCCTATCGCCAGGACCAGCTGCCCACCACGCACCCGGTCGCCGCGGACAACCACGACCTCGAGGCCGTCGAGGTCAACTTCGACGGGATCACCTACGCCAAGGGCGCCTCGGTCCTCAAGCAGCTCGTCGCCTACGTCGGGCTGGAGGAGTTCCTCGCCGGCCTGCGCGGCTACTTCGCCGCCCACGCCTTCGGCAACAGTGAGTTCGCCGACCTGCTCGGCGCGCTCGAGGCCACCTCGGGCCGCGACCTGGACGTGTGGGCCAAGGCGTGGCTGCAGACCTCCGGCGTCAACGTGCTCGCGCCCGAGTTCACCGTGGCCGAGGACGGCACCTACGCGTCGTTCGCGGTCCGGCAGCGCACCGGCGAGGAGTCCACGACCCTGCGCCCGCACCGCATCCGGATCGGGCTCTACGACCGGGTCGAGGGCCGGCTGGTCCGCCGCTCCGTGGTCGAGACCGACGTCACCGGCGAGCTCACCGAGGTGGCGGACCTCGCCGGGCAGCGGCAGCCGGACCTGCTGCTGCTCAACGACGACGACCTCACCTACGCCAAGATCCGCCTCGACGAGCGCTCGCTGGCCACGGTCCGCGACTCGATCGCGACGATCGACTCCTCGCTCGCGCGGGCGCTGTGCTGGTCGGCGGCGTGGGACATGGCCCGCGACGCCGAGCTGTCCGCCGGCGACTTCGTGACCATGGTCCTCAACGGCCTCGGCGGGGAGACCGACGACACGGCCGCCAAGCAGCTGCCGGTCTACGTCGAGATCGCGATCAACCAGTTCGCGCACCCGTCGAAGCGGGACGGCCTCCGGGCGACCTGGGAGCAGGGCTTCCGCCGGCTGCTCGAGCAGGCGGAGCCGGGCAGCGACCACCAGCTCACGTTCATGAAGGTGTTCGCCGGCACGCACGGCAAGCGCACTCCCCCGTCGTCGTACTCCGGTGCGGGGCGCAGCTCCGAGGCGATGGCGTTCATGGCCGGGCTGCTCGACGGCACCGAGTCGCTCGAGGGCTTCACCGTCGACACCGACATGCGCTGGATCCTGCTGACCGCGCTGGCGTCGACCGGCTACGTCGACCGCGCACGGATCGAGCGGGAACTGGCGGCCGACAACACGATCTCCGGTCACGAGAAGGCGGCCGCCGCGATCGCGGTGCTGCCCGACCCGGCGGCCAAGGAGGAGTCCTGGCTCAAGGGTGCGGTCCGCGAGGACGTGCCCAACGAGACCCAGCGGCACATCGCCTACACGTGGGACGTCGCGGGCCAGGGTGACCTGATCGCGCCGTACCTCGAGAAGTACCTCGCAGCGGCGGAGACCATGTGGGAGGACCGGGGCGTGCAGATCGCCTCGACCGCCCTGGAGTACATGTTCCCGCGCTCGCTGATCAGCGAGGAGGCGCTCGAGCGCGTCGACGCCTGGCTGGCGACCTCGCAGGCCAACCCGGCCGCGAAGCGCTACGTCCGCGAGGGCCGCGCCGACATCGTGCGGGCGCTCAAGGCCCAGGCCTTCGACGCCCCCTGACCCCCGTTGAGGCGCGGGGGGGGTGGGGGGGGGGGGGGGCGGCCCAGGGGGGGGGGGCGCGGCGCCGGGGCGGGGGGGGCGGGTGGCGGGGGGGGGGGGGGGGGGGGGCCCGCG
>JBQCEF010000621.1:0-5937 GCA_051960495.1 Nocardioides sp.
TCCCCGGTCGCGAGCCCCTGGAACCCGGCCGTCAAGAACCGCTGCCGGCCCCGATCACGTCGATCCGCTCCAGCAGGAACAGCAGCGCCTCGGCAAACGGATTGTCTCCGGTCTCGCGCGCGACCCGGTCCCAGTCGACCTGCTCGCGCAGCGCCCGGGCGACCGGGATCATCGCCCCGTAGTCGCAGTAGTGCTCTGACAGCGTGTGCATCTTCTGCACCATGATCTCCGTCGCCGACAGCACCGGCATGATCACCGAGAGCACCTCGAGGTCGTCGGCCTCCTCCACGACCTCGCGGGTCGCATCGTGCCCGGTCACCCGGAAGATCACGTCCACGATGGCGCCCTCGACGGTGACCTTGAACAGCCAGTCCTCCGGCGCGTCGAGGAGCTCGAAGCCCTGGTCGACGAGCGACTCGCGTACCTGCGAGGCATCCGCGTCCGCGACGAGGAAGTCGACGTCGTGGGCCGGTTCCGGACCACCTCGCGCCCAGGCGGCGTACCCGCCCATCAGCGCGAACGGCGCCCCGCTCTGCTTCAGCGCCACGGCGACCCGCTTGAGCGCCTCGCGCAGGGAGTCCTGGTCAGGCACGTCGGGAGCCCCGGTGACAGTCATGAGGGGCCGATACCCCGCCGGGCGCACGCTTACTCGGGCGCGCCGCTCGAGGGAGGGTTACGCCCGCCGCCGCACGGGCACGGTGACGGCGATGCGACTCGCGACGTTCAACATCCTCAACGGCCGCTCCCCCGCCGACGACCGTGTCGACGTGGACCGGTTCGCGCGCGCCGTCAACGCGCTCGACGCGGACGTGCTCGGACTCCAGGAGGTCGACCGCAACCTGCCGCGGTCCCAGCACGCCGACCTGACCGCCGTAGCTGCCGAGGCGATGGGAGCGGTCGAGCACCGCTTCGTCGCCGCCCTCGCCGGCAGTCCGGGCGCGACGTGGATCGCCGCGACCGGCGACGAGCAGCCCGATGCGGCGGCGTACGGCGTGGCGCTGCTGAGCCGCTACCCGGTCACCGGTTGGGAGGTCGTCCGGCTCGCGCCGGTGCCCACCCGGTTCCCGATGAAGTTCAAGGGCAGCTGGAAGCCGACCTGGGTGCGCGACGAGCCACGGGTGGCGGTCGTCGCGACGCTGCAGACGCCGTACGGCGAGCTGTCGGTCGTCAACACCCACCTGACGTTCCTCCCGTGGTGGAACGGCCGGCAGCTGCACTCGCTGGTCCGCAGCATCGACCACGTCGCGCGGCCCGTCGTACTCATGGGTGACCTCAACATGAAGCCGACCCGTGCGCAGACGCTCACCGGCATGCACCCGTTGACCACCGGGCTCACCTTCCCGGCGCACCACCCGCGCGAGCAGATCGACCACGTCCTCCTCGACGGGCAGGCCGGCGACGGGGCATTGCTCGGCCTGCGACCAGCGAGCTCTGCCGCTATAGATCTCCCCATGTCGGACCACCGGGCGCTCATCGTCGACCTCGCGTGATCGCGCATTGCCACCGAGGGAAACGCACGAGTCGTGCCTGAACCGATGACATCCTGCTGAGGGGCTAGCCCGAGCCATTCCCGTCGCCGCCGGGGCGTCCTACCGTTGAGGCAAGCTTCATCGGGCGCGCGCAAGGGAGCCGCCATGAGCGCCATCAGCGTGAACGGCTTCATCCATCCTCACGCCGACCGCGCGACGCTGCGATGGGCGGGGACCGCGGGCATGCTGATGCTTCCGTTCTTCGCCCTGACCGTGGTCGCCCTCACCTGGCTGGAGTGGGACTTCCTGCACAGCACCGGGTGGACGGTGCTCGACGAGCACGAGGTGAACTACCCTAGCGCCCTGGCCCGCGGGGATCTCGGCGCGCTGCAGTCGCTGAACTTCCTGCTCGTCGGAGTGTTCGCCGCTGCATTCGCCCAGGGACTGCGCACCCAGTTCACACATCGCTGGTCAGGGCTGGTGGCATCCATCGCCCTGGCAGCCGTGGCCGTCTCCGGCATCCTCAGCGCCTTCCCCACCGACCTGCCGAGCGAGGAGGCGACCTGGCACGGGTTGCTGCACGGCATCGGCTTCCTCCTGATGATGCTCGGGTCCGCAGTCGCGTTCGTCGCCTCCGGCTTGGCCCTGAGGTCAGCGCCGCCCTGGCGGGGGTACTGGATCTACTCCCTGATGAACGTCCCGCTGGCGCTAGGCGTCACGATCGCCCTCAGCCCGTGGGGCCAGCCAAGCTTCTATGGCCTGGTGGTCGTGGTGCTCGCGTGGTACGGCGTGATGGGCGCCCGGCTGCGCCGCCTCGCCGACGCTCCCGCTCCAATGCCCGGCTGACCGGCTCGTCCTCGTGCCGGGCCCTCGGTGCTCAACACACGCGGCTCAGCCCTCCGGCAGGTGTGCCCGCAGCGCAGGCACGCCGTACTCCCGCAGCACCCCGATGACCTCGTCGGCCAGTGCCTCCGTGTCGCTGTCGTCGAGGACCTGCCACCAGTGGTCGAGCCGCTCGGGCATGAGGTGACCGATCCGCATGCTCCAGGCCGGATCCTCGTAGTGCGCACCGAGGATCGGCTTGGGTCCCCACTGAGGCCGCTTCTCCACCAGCGCGGCCCAGCCAGCATGCGAGCACGCGAACAGGTTGACCGTGAACAGCACGTCGTGCCGCGTGCCGAACCGGGCCCTCTGAAAGCCGAGCAGCGCGTAGTGGTCGCGCACGGGCAAGTGGAAGTTCTGCCCCGACCCCTTGAAACCCATCCCGCGCAGTGCCGGTGCCACGCGCTCCCTGAGCATCGCGGCGAGCTTCTGGCTGGCGTCCGGTGCGCCCGCGTCCCCCGCCGGTTCGTCCCCCGTCGTCATGCCGAGCAGCGTACGGCGAGCGCCCGGCTCGCGCGGTCGAACGGCCGCCGTGCCGGTGCGGGACCTACCCGAAGAAGACCTCGGCCTCGGCGTACTCCTCCGGGCTCACCAGCTTGAGCTCACCGGTGCCCTCTCCGAGCGGGATCCGCACGATGTCGGTGCCCTGCAACGCAACCATCTTGCCGAAGTCGCCGTCGTTGACCGCGGTGATCGCGTAGAGGCCGAACCGCGTGGCGAGCCAGCGGTCGAAGGCGGTGGGAGTGCCACCGCGCTGCACGTGGCCGAGCACGACGGCGCGCGTCTCCTTGCCGGTGCGCTCCTCGATCTCGGCAGCGATCCGGTCGCCGATGCCGCCGAGACGGACGTGCCCGAAGGCGTCCTTCTCGCCGGTCTGCAGGGTCATCCCGCCGCCCTCGCGCGGGATCGCGCCTTCTGCAGCCACGATTATCGGCGCGAAGCCGTCGGCGAAACGCGACTCGACGTACTGGCTCAGCTTGTCGATGTCGAAGGGCTGCTCGGGGATCAGGACGCAGGCGGCCCCGCCGGCCATCCCCGCGTGAAGGGCGATCCAGCCGGCGTGCCGACCCATCACCTCGACGACGAGGACGCGCTGGTGCGACTCGGCCGTGGTGTGCAGCCGGTCGATCGCCTCGACCGCGATATTCACCGCGGTGTCGAAGCCGAAGGTGAAGTCGGTGCCACTCAGGTCGTTGTCGATCGTCTTCGGGACGCCGACGACGTTCACGCCGAGGTCGTAGAGCTTCGTCGCCACGCCGAGCGTGTCCTCGCCACCGATCGCGATGAGCGCGTCGACGCCGTCGCGGGCGAGGTTGTCCTTGATCCGCTCGACGCCGCCGTCGATCTTGAACGGGTTGGTGCGCGAGGACTTCAAGATGGTGCCGCCGCGCGGCATGATGCCGCGGACCGAGTCGCGGGTGAGCTCGGTGGTCAGGCCCTCGAGGGGGCCGCGCCAGCCCTCGCGATAGCCGACGAACTCGTAGCCGTAGGTCTGCACGCCCTTGCGCACGACCGCACGGATCACCGCGTTGAGTCCCGGGCAGTCCCCGCCACCGGTCAGCACACCGACTCGCATCTTCACTCCTCTAGGTCACGGATCTCTGACCCTAGCGAGTTCGATTGGAACGTTCCAGATGCGGTCGGATCGTGGGCGGTCGGCCGTGCTCGGCGGGTGGCGAGACTGATCCGGATCGGTGCAGGCATCGCACGCACAACAGGGCGGGCCGGTCATCCGGCCCGCCCTGTGCTGAAAGCGACTTCAGCTTGTCGGCAGCGGCGTGCAGCGCCAGCCAGGCTTGCGGACCTCGTCGGGTCCGTTGGCGAGCTGGTCGCCGAGCAAGCCTTCCAGGTATTGCTCCACGAGGTACGGGTAGGACTGGCTGCTCTTCGCGTAGCCGTCGAACGTCGCCCCCTTCCCCATGTGCTTGGCAACCGACTTCACGTAGTTGTCCTCGCCAGGAACCTTCGCCTTGAGCCCGTTTCCCTTCAGCAGCGCGCGTGCCCAGGCCGGAGCGGCCGGGTCGCCGTCGCACCGGGTTCCGTCGCCACCGTCCGCCGCGTTGACAAGAGTGACGTCGAAGGCGGCCTGCTCGTACTCGATGTCGAGCTTCGGGTCCTTGCTGGTGTTCTCGTCGCCGGTGAACGTCACCGTCGCGGTCTGGCCGACGCTCAGGGACAACGGGTGCACTGTCACGTGGACCTTATCGGCACAGTCGTCGATGACCCCACCGTTCGAGAGCGTGACCTGAACGGCCCCCGCCGGCGCGACATGGGACTGCAACGTCACCTTGTGCGTGCCATTGATGTCGCAGCCCGGGTGCTCGTCTGGCTTCCCGCCACCCGGCTGTCCCTCGATCAGGACGGAGAGGTTGGTGGATCCGTCGGGCCCACCGACGACCAGTTCCATGAGCTCGTGCTTCGTATCGATGCTGGTGTCGATCTCGTTGTAGATCACGTCCGCGCTCGCCGACATCGCGACGAGAGTGAACAGTGCGGTGGCCGCGCCCAATGCAGCCGTGCGGGCAGTAAGTCTCATCTGGTCCCCCCAGAGTCAGGCGCAGCCCCCTGCGCTCCTCTCAGTGCAGCAGCGCAGGCAGCCGTTCGCCATAGCCCGGATGCACCGTTACGGGTGACACGGCCGTGCTGCCCCGTTTGGTGGCTTTAGCCCTAGTACGACTGGACCCGGTCAGCGGTCAGTGGTCGAGGCAGGGACGCCCGCAAAACGGCATGCGGGCAGGCGGCGATCACGGAGGTCCTGCGCGGGGACTGGGTTCCCGCTCCCGGCGGCCGCTCAGAGTGGCCGTTTTCCGTGATCGCCGCCTGTCTCTCTCAGGCGCGGGGATCTCGCTCTCGGATCCATTCATCGATGTCGCCGGTGTAGGCGAGCCGTTTCTGGAACTCCGGGTGCAGGGTGTGCTTGCCGGGTGGTGGTTTGAACTCCGGCCTGCCGTCCGCGGGATTGATCCGCACCTCCCACGGCGTGGCGTGAATGATCGTGTGGTGCGCCTTGCACAGCAGCACCATGTTCGAAAGCTTGGTCTTGCCGCCGTTGATCCAGTGCTCGACGTGGTGGGCATCGCACGCGATCGGCGGTCGGGTGCAGCCGGGGAACGCGCAGTGCCGGTCGCGCGCGACCAGCGCGAGCCCGATGCCCATCGTGGCCAGGCGGCTCCACCGGCCGACGTCGAGCGGCACCCCGTCACTGTTGAGGACGATCGGGAGGACCTCGGCGTCGCAGCACAACCGTCGCACCGCCGCCACCGAGAGCTCTTCACCGGTGTCCAGGGTGGCGGTGCCGACCCCGGCCTTCAGATCGTTCCAGTCCACGGTCACCGTCACCCGCGGTTTCGCCCCATGGGCGGTGGGCAGCACTTCGGCGTCCAGTGCCTTCTGGCAGGTGTCGACCAGCGCGTCCCAGGTCCGGGCACCGTGGTCGCGCTGGTCGCGGCCCTCGGTGCCACAGTCGGGATCGGTTCCAGGCAGCGGCGCGGAGAGGGCCTGCAGGGCGGCCTTGATGATCGCGGCGTCCTCGACGGTGCCGCGGCCGCGGATCCTCACCCCACCGATGCCGTCGTCGACGATCGCG
>JBQCEF010000622.1:0-5757 GCA_051960495.1 Nocardioides sp.
CTTCCTCGTCGTCGACAAGGGACACGATGTCGGCGGGACCTGGCGCGACAACACCTACCCCGGCGCGGCCTGCGACGTCCCCTCGCAGCTCTACTCGTTCTCGTTCGCGCCCAACCCGACCTGGTCACGCTCGTTCTCCCCGCAGCCGGAGATCCAGGCCTACATCCAGCGCACCGCCCGCGAGTCCGGGGTGCTGGACCGGTTCGTCTTCGACACCGCGGTCGAGGAGGCCCGATGGGATGCCGGGGCGGCGCTGTGGCGCGTGCGCACGTCGGCCGGCGAGGTGAGCGCCGACGTCCTCGTCACCGCCTCGGGCGGGCTGTCCGAGCCGCGGATGCCCGACATCGACGGGCTGTCGGACTTCGGCGGCGAGGTCTTCCACTCGGCGCGCTGGAACCACGACTACGACCTGCGCGGCAAGCGCGTCGCGGTCATCGGCACCGGCGCGTCGGCGATCCAGATCGTCCCCGAGGTGGCCCGCCAGGTGGCCCGCCTCGACGTCTACCAGCGCACCGCGCCGTGGGTGATGCCTCGCCGCGACCGTGACTACACGCGGATCGAGAAGCTCGGCTTCCGCTTCGTCCCCGGCCTGCAGAAGCTCTACCGGACCGCGATCTACTGGGGACGCGAGACGTTCGTCCCGGGCTTCACGATCAACCCTAAGCTGGCGGCACCGGCCCGGAAGGCCGCCCTGCACAACATCGAGCGGGCGATCGACGACCCGGTGCTGCGGGAGAAGGTCACCCCGACCTACCGGATCGGCTGCAAGCGCATCCTGATCTCCAACGACTACTACCCCGCGCTCGCCCAGGACCACGTCGACCTCATCACCGACCCGATCGTCAAGGTCACCGGCAACGCGGTGGTGACCGCCGACGGCACCGAGCGCGAGGTCGACGCGATCGTCGTGGCCACCGGGTTCCACACCACCGAGCAGCCCATCGCCGAGCACGTCACCGGCGAGTCGGGCCAGACGCTCGCCGAGGTGTGGCGGCGTGACGGGATGTCGGCCTACAAGGGCACCGCGATCGCCGGCTTCCCCAACCTGTTCCAGGTCGTCGGCCCCAACACCGGCCTCGGCCACTCGAGCATGGTCTTCATCATCGAGTCCCAGATCGCCTACATCCTCGACGCGCTCGCCCGGATGAAGGCCGACGGCCTCCGCTCGGTCCAGCCCAGGCCCGAGGCCCAGCGTCGCTGGAACGACGCCCTCCAACGCCGGCTCGCCCGCACTGTCTGGAACACCGGCGGCTGCTCGAGCTGGTACCTCGACTCCCACGGGCGCAACACCACGTTGTGGCCCGGCACCACGTTTTCGTTCCGCGCCAAGCTGGCCCGGTTCGACGAGGACGCCTACCTGACGAAGGGATCCGCATGAAGACGCTGGACGGCAAGGTCGTCGTGATCACGGGGGCCGGTTCCGGCATCGGCCGGGCGCTCGCCCGGCAGGCCGCGGAGGCCGGTGCCGACCTGGCCCTGACCGACTGGGACGAGGTCGGCCTGATGGAGACCGCCGCGCTGGTGCAGGTGCAGCCCGGACGCCAGCTGCGCACCGACAAGCTCGACGTGCGCGACCGGGAGGCGATGGCGTCGTACGCCGCGTCGGTCCGCGAGGAGCTCGGCCGGGTCAACGTCGTGGTCAACAACGCCGGGGTCGCCCTGCACGGCGACTTCACCGAGGTGGGTTACGCCGACTTCGAGTGGATCATGGACGTCGACTTCTGGGGCGTGGTGCAGGGCACCAAGGAGTTCCTGCCGCACCTGATCGAGTCGGGCGACGGCCACGTCGTCAACATCTCCAGCCTGTTCGGGCTGCTCGGCATGCCCGGGCAGACGGCGTACAACGCGGCCAAGTTCGCCGTGCGCGGCTTCACCGAGGCGCTGCGCCAGGAGATGCTCATCGCCGGCCACCCGGTGGCGGTCACCTGCGTGCACCCGGGCGGCATCAAGACCGCCATCGCCCGCAACGCCCGCACCACCGCCTCCCACGAGCAGGAGCGGGTCGCCCGGCACTTCGACACCAAGCTGGCGCGGACCATCCCCGAGCGTGCCGCCGAGATCATCTGGGCCGGCGTGCTCGCCGACCGTCCGCGCGTCGTCGTCGGCGCCGACGCCAAGATCCTCGACGCGTTCGTCCGGCTGGTCGGTCCCCGCTACCAGGGCGTGTTCGCCAAGCTGGCGCCGCGACTCGCACCCTGACGCAGGGTGGGTCTCCCCAAACCGGGTCGCGAGGCCCTATTTTGGGCAGCACACACGTCTCGGCTACGGGGGTTTCGATGGCCCGCTTCTTCACCCGCCGACCGGCGCCCACCCCGCCGGCCGCGGGACCGCTGCTGGCCGACCCGGCGCTGGCCGACGCCACGCTGGGCGAGACCTGCGCCAGCTACGCCCCCGGGCACCAGATGCACTACGTCCACCAGGGGCAGGCGCTGCGCTCGCCCTCGGTGCGGGCGAGCAACGTGATCGTCGAGGACCACCGGGTGGTCGTGGTGCTCGAGGACGGCGACCAGCTCGACTACCACCACCACGAGCCCGACCGGCTCGGCTCGGTGCTGGGCCTGTTCCCCGGTTCCCGCGTCGTGTACCCGAAGTTCCACGCGTTGCGGATCGGCCCCTACTGGTTCAACTGCGCCCCGGGCGACTTCACGCCCTGCCGGCCCGGCGCGGGGGCAGACGTCCCCTGAGCACTCCGCCGAGCCCGGTCCGCGTGGTGTTCCGCAAGTGGGGCGACCGGCCGCACTGGGAGTACGACGCCCTCCACCTCGGGACCGACGAGCACGGCACCTGGATCGGCGCCCCCGCCGGCACCCACCTGTCGCGCCCGGGGGCGGCGTTCCACGCTCCGGGCGACTTCGTGTCGCTGGTCCCGCGGGACGAGCCGTTCGTCGCCAGGTTCTACGACCCGGCAGCCTGGTCCGGCGCCGCGAACCCGGTCGACGTCTACGTCGACATCACCACCGTGCCGCAGTGGAGCGAAGGCGCGGTCAGCATGGTGGACCTCGACCTCGACGTGGTGCGCGGACCCACCGGCCGGGTCTGGATCGACGACGAGGACGAATTCGCCGACCACCGCGTCCGGTTCGGCTACCCGCCGGAGGTGGTCCGGCTCGCGGGGTCGTCCTGCGACCGGGTGCACGCCGCGGTCTCGGCGGGGCTGGCGCCGTACGACGGGGTGGTGGGCGCGCGCTGGCTCAACCGGCTTGCTGCGGCTTGCGCTTCTTGACCGAGCGGGCCCGCAGCGGACCGACCAGGCGCGGCCCGGCGAGCCGGTGCTCGAGCCGTCGTGCCTCGCGGGCCAGCGGCTGGGCGACGTACTCGCCGAGGATGACCCCGGAGGCCAGTGCAATCGCAATCGCGGCCGCGGCCATCAGCGACAGGATCCCGTTGCCGCCGGCCGCCATCAGCGAGAGGCCCCGATAGATCGAGAGGCCCGGGAGCAGCGGGACGATCGCCGACACGACGACGACGAGCGGGGGCACCCGCGCCATCCGTGACAGCGAGTAGGAGGTGAAGCCGATCATCACGGCCGCCACCGCGACCCCCCAGGCGCGGCCGAGCCCCTGGGTCTCGGCGAGCAGCGAGACGAACGCGGCGCCGCCGGAGACCAGCGCGATCGGCAGCAGCGAGCGGACCGGGGCATAGCTGGCGAACGCGAACGCCACGGCACAGATCGCGGCCCCCGCGATCACCGCCCCGGCCTGCGAGAGCGAGCCGACGCCGGGGTTCAGCCGCCCGAGGTCCACGTCGACCACCCGGCCGACGGTGAGGCCGCCGCTGACCCCCGCGATGATCCCCGCGGTCGACAGCAGCGCCTCGAGCATCCGGGCGGAGGCGGTCAGCGGGAAGCCGGTGAGGGCGTCCTGGATCGCGCCCATGAAGCCGATCCCCGCGAGCAACATGATGATCCCGACCGTCACCACGAAGGACGGGTCGACGTCCAGGCCGATGCCGACCGCGGCGACGGCGATCAGCGTCGCCAGCAGTCCGCCGGCGACCTGCTGGTAGAAGCCTGGCAGCCGGCGCCGTGCCATCAGCCGGGTCGGCTGGTCGATGGCGGCCGCGGCGACGAAGGCGATTCCCAGCACGATCCCGGTGCCGCCGAGCAGCAGCGCGACGCCGGACCCCATCACGCCGTACCCCAGCGTGGCGGCCCACCGGGGCAGCCGGTGGCCCGACGAGACGACCCGCGCCAGCCGGGCGCGCGCCTCGTCGCGGTCGATGTCGCCGCGGATCAGCTGCCGCACGATCTGGTCGACGAGGGTGAGGTCCTCGTAGTCGATGTCGCGGTGCCGGACGTGGCGAACCTGCACCATCGCCGGCTCGTCATAGCTCGGCTGATGGCTCATCGTCAGGCTGGTGAACGTGACGTCCACCTCGACGCCGCGCAGCCCGCACGCGTGCGTCACCGACCACATGGTGGCGGTGACGTCGGCGGCGCCGGCACCGGAGGACAGCAGCACCTCGCCCACGCGCAGGGCGAGGTCGAGGGTCTTGTAGATCTCTCTGTTCTCGGGCATCGGGGAGCAGTCTTCCGAACCGGCCCCGACGCGCGCGAGTCGGGAGGCGTGGAGTTGCTCACTCCGGCCCGCCCCCGCAGGGAAAAGACAAGCCCCCTCGCCACGGGGCGAGGGGGCTTGCGGTGACGAGCTCGGTCAGTCCGACGACGTCGGAGCGGCCTCACGCGACTTCTTGGCGCCCGGACCGTCCATGAACTTCGGAGCAGCCTCACGCGACTTCTTGCCGCCCGGACCGTCCATGAACTTCGGAGCAGCCTCACGCGACTTCTTGTTGCCTGGACCGTCCATCGAGCCGGCCTTGCGAATCATCTTGTGGTGCTGCGAGACCGACGCACGGTCCCCGGCCCCGGAGTCGGCAACAGCGGCTCCGACCGTGACCAGGCCCAGCACCATCGCACCGGCACCGACGGCACCGGCGATGCGCAGCGCGCGAGCGCGCGGCACGGATGTAGCACTTCTCGACATGTGATTCTCCCAGGGTCACATTCGGATGGTGACCATGACGTTACCGACGCCATGCGGACGGAGGTGTCCGTTTTGAGAAAAGACCTCCACTCCCGTGCTCAGGATGGCGTATCGGCGGGTTCGCGCGCTAGACCGGTTTGTCCAAATTTTCCCCATGATGGAGCGGCACGCGGCGAGCCGAGGCGGGTTCGCGGACGATCCTCGGCACCACGTGCCGGGGATCATCCACGGACTCACCCTTCGGATTCGGCTCCGGGGTCAGGGCTCCCCGGCGGCGGGGCCATCTCGAGCCGGACCCCGACCAGGCGCACGGCCCGGGACCGGTCCATCCGGTCGAGCAGCTCGACGGCAGCCGCGGCGACCTCGGTCTCGTCGAACGTCGGCGCCGGCAGGGTCAGGCTGCGGCTGCGGGTCTCGAACGGCGCGTAGCGCAGCTTGAGCCCGACCCGGATCGCGGGTCGCCCCTCGGCACGGATGTCGGTGAGCACGTGGGCCGCCAGCCGGCGTACCTCGTGGGTCACCTGCTCCCAGTCGGTCAGGTCCTGCTGGAACGTCGTCTCGCGGCCGTGACCGCGGGGCACGTAGGGCGAGGCATCGACCGGCGAGGTGTCGACGCCGCGGCCGAGCCGCCGGTACCACGGCCCCATCCGGGGGCCGAGCCGCTCGGCCAGGAAGGCGGTGTCCGTGCCGGCCAGCTCGCGCACCGTGCTCACTCCCAGCTCGGCGAGCCGCCGGGCGGTCTTGCGGCCGATCCCCCCCAGCGCGTCCGTCGGCC
>JBQCEF010000623.1:0-6006 GCA_051960495.1 Nocardioides sp.
CGCGAGGTTGAACGCCCCGCCGGCTCGCTGCTCGAGCACCCGGACGAACGCGTCGGCGACGTCGTCGGCGTGGACCATCGGGATGCGCAGGCCGCGGTCCATCGGCAGCACGGGCACGTGGCCGAGCAGCGCGGCCGGAACGATCCCGGGCACGCCGTACCTCAGCAGCGCGCTGCCCGCCGACCGCTGCCCGATGATCGCGGGCCGCATCCGCGTCACCACGGTGTCGGCCCCGCTCGCCTCGTAGCTGTCGAGGATCCGCTCGGCGGCGGCCTTGTGGCGGCTGTACCGCGACGTCGGGATGCCGTCGGTCGGCCACGACTCGTCGACGGGGCGGTCGTCGCGCGTGGGGGAGTAGGCGCCGAGCGACGACTGGTGGACCAGGTGCGGGACACCGGCCGCCTCCACCGCCTCGACGACCCGGCGGGTGCCGCCGACGCCGAGCTCGCGCAGGTACCTCAGGTCGTGCGACGGCTGGAAGCCCCACGCCAGGTGGACCACGGCGTCGGCGCCCTGGAACAGCTCCCGGAGCGTGCCGGTCGAGCTGTCCTTGGTGAGGTCGACCGAGGCCCAGTCGACCTGGTCCCCGTCGGGGCTGACCTCGGGGATCCGGCGGGCGAGCCCGAGGACCTGGTGGCGGCCGTCGTCGGCGAGCCGTCGGAGCAGGGCGGTGCCGACGTTGCCGGTGGCCCCGGTGATCACGATGCGCATCAGGCTCCGTGCCCCCGGGCGCCGTCCTTCACACCCCACTGCGCCGCAGGGCCTCCGCCACCACGTGCTCGGCGATCGCGAGCGCGGAGGTGGCCCCGGGGGAGGGCGCGTTGCGCACGTGGACCATCCGATCGGAGCCGGTGATGACGAAGTCGTCGACGAGCCCGCCGCGGGCGTCCATTGCCTGGGCCCGGATGCCCCGCGGGCCGGGCCGGACGCGGCGCGGGTCGACCTCGGGGACGTAGGCCCGCGCACCGGCGACGACCCGGCGCCGGCTGGCCGCGGTCCGGGCCTCGCGCACGGCGGCCGGGACGTTGCCGGCGGCGAACCGCCAGAAGCCGCCGAACCCGAGCGCCTCGCGCAGGTCCCGGACGACCGGGCGGCCGCGGGTGTAGGACTCCCGGCCGGGGGAGAGGAACGCGTTCGGCCCGACCATCACCTCGCCGTCGACGCGGCGGGTGAGGTGCACGCCGAGGAACGGGTAGCGCGGGTCGGGCACCGGGTAGACCAGGCCGCGGACCAGGTCGCGCTGGTCCTCCGCGAGCAGCACGTAGTCGCCGAGGAACGGCACGATCCGCGGCTCCCGGTCCTCCCCGGCGAGGTGGGCCACCCGGTCGGACTGGAGGCCGGCGCAGGCGATGACGACGTCGTAGGACTCGTCGAGCGCGGCGGCGGTCCGCACCCGGACCGACCTGGGACCGGCCTGGATCCCGACCACCTCCTGGCCGAGCAGCACCCGTGCGCCCGCGGCACCGAGCTCGGCGGCCAGCGCCGCGGTCACCCCGGGGTAGTCGACGATCGCCGTGTGCGGGGAGTGCAGCGCGCGCAGCCCGACGGCGTGCGGTTCGACCTCGCGGATCCCGGCCGCGTCGAGCAGTCGCACGTCCGGTACGCCGTTCGCGACCGCCCGGTCGTGCAGCGCGTCGAGCCGTGCGGACTCCCGCTCGTCGAGGGCGACGACGACCTTGCCGCACTCGTCGTACGCGATCCCGTGCTGCGCGGCGAACTCCTGGAGCAGGTGCACGCCCCGGCGGCACAGCCGCGCCTTGAGGCTGCCGGGCTCGTAGTACAGGCCCGCGTGCACGACGCCGCTGTTGTGCCCGGACTGGTGCGCGGCAAGCCGGGTCTCCTTCTCGAGGAGCGTGACCTGCACGTCGTCGAGCCGGCGGGTCAGCTCGCGCGCGACCGCCGTGCCGATGATCCCGCCGCCGATGACGGCCGCCCGCACGCTCATGACGGCTTCCCGGCGTGGGCCGTCCCGCGTCGGGTCGTGTCGTGAGTGCGCACGCCCCCAGGTTGGCACCCCCCGAGCCCGGGCGGACAGCCCGGCACGTCCGCATGCCGAAGATTCGGCACGCCGCCCCCCGATTCGTCTGCGGTCCGCCCGCGTGAAACAGACCAACCAGCGCAGACGAATCGGGGTGGGCTTCCCCAGGGGTCAGGTACGACGAGCCGCGGTCACCAGCCACATCGCCGAGCCGAAGGTCACGCCGTCCGGGCCGGCGTGCTCGCGCATCGTCTGCTCGAGCGCGGCGAGGGCCGAGCCGCGGGTCGTCGCGTCGAGGTCCGCGAGCATCCAGGCGTTGAGGCCGTGCATGAACGCGGTGGCCTCCTCCGGCGTCTCGCCGAAGTACATCGGCCGCCGCAGGTCCCGCAGATCCGGTCTCGCGAAGCCGGCGCCCTCGAGCAGGCTCGTCACCCGTTCCGGCCGGCTCAGCGCGAACGGGCCCGGCGCGTCCGGCGGCGGTGTCGGCAGGTCGCGGCCCGCGGCCAGGGCGCCGAGGATGCGCTGGAGCCACTCGTTGTGCTCGACGCCCTGCCACACCAGCAGCACGATCCGCCCGCCCGGGCGCAGGGCCGCGGCAAGGTTGGCGAAAGCCGCGTCCGTGTCGCCGAAGAACATCGCCCCGGTCCGGCTGACCACGAGGTCGCACTCCGGCAACGGGTGGACCTGCGCGTCGGCCTGGACGAAGCGGACGTTGATCACGCCGGCGGTGGCCGCCCGGCTGCGGGCGACGTCGAGCATCGGCCCGGACAGGTCAATGCCGGCCACGGTCCCGCCGGTCGCGAGACGGGCGAGGTCGAGGGTGGTCTGGCCTGCCCCGCAACCGACGTCGACCACGACGTCCGCTCGGCCCGGCGCGGCCTCGGCCAGGAGCAGGGGGTGGTAGGCGCGCAGGGACGCGTCGAACCGGTCGGCGTTCGCGGCCCAGTAGCGGCCCTCGTCGCCGTCCCAGGCGCGGGCCTGCTCGACGTTGCTGGAGGCGGGTGCGGCGGTGGTCGTTCCCTGGTCGGCCATGGGAAGCCTCCTGACTATGCCCTCTCTTTGGGAGTATCTTCCTGAGTACGCCTGAGGAGGTCCCGTGTCAAGACCCGGTCGGCTCACCACCACGTCGTACGCGCTGCTCGGCCTGCTCTCGCTGCGCTCGTGGACCACCTACGAGCTCGCGCAGCAGATGGGCCGCAGCCTGGACCGGATCTGGCCGCGCGCGGAGAGCAAGCTCTACGAGGAGCCGAAGAAGCTGGTCGCGCACGGTCTCGCACGGGCGCGCCCGGAGCGGGTCGGTCAGCGGCCGAGGACCCGCTACGCGATCACGGCCCGGGGCCGGCGTGCCCTGCGCCGCTGGCTGGCCGAGCCGGGGGAGGGGCCGGTGCTCGAGGCCGAGCAGCTGCTGCAGCTGCTGTTCGCCCACCAGGGCAGCCGCGCCGACGCCCTGGCGACGTTGGCGGCGGCTCGCGCGTGGGCCGTGGAGCAGAACGCCGACAACCTGGCGGTGGCCCGGTCCTATTTCGCCGGGGAGGGTGAGTTCCAGGCACACGCGGCGCAGAACCTGCTGGTCGGCGGGTTCCTCACCGAGCTCTACCGGCTGGTCGCGCAGTGGGCGGACTGGGCCACCGCGCTGGCGCAGCAGTGGCCCGACGACCCCGGCGCGGCCGTCCCGGACCGGGCGGCCCAGGCGCACGTCGTACGCCGGGCGGAGTGGAGCGAGACCGGCCGGTTCAGCTGAGCTCGCGGGCCAGCGCGGTGAGGGAGTCGACCTCGAGCGCGGGGGAGCGGAAGTGGGACGGGTACGACGTCCCCGCGCGGTTGACGTAGGCCGCACGCAGGCCCGCCCGGACCGCGCCGTCGGTGTCCCACGGGTGCACCGCCACGAGCATCGCGGCGCCGGCGTCGACCTCGCAGGTCTTCAACGCGTAGGCGTAGGCATCGGCGTGCGGCTTCCAGACGCCGGCGTCCTCCACGGACATCAGCCGCTCGAACTTGTCGAGCACCCCGGCCCGCTCCAGCAGCCCCTCGCCCACGGCGGTCGCGCCGTTCGTGAGCGTGACCAGCCGGATCCCGAGGTCGGCCAGCGCCTCGATGCCGGCCGCGACGTCGGGGTGGACCGCCAGCTGCATGAACCCCTCCATCACTTGGGCCACCGCGTCGTCCAGGGGACGGTCGAGGTCGGCCTCCGGGAGCAGGCGGCGCAGGTTCGCCTTCCCGATGTCGGCGAAGGCGGGGTTCTGCCCGTGCACGGTGAGCGCGAACCCGTCGCGCAGCAGGCCCGCGAACCACACCTGCGCGAGGTGGCCGGGCACGCCGACGTCCTCGAACCGGCGCGCCATCGGCGTCAGGTCGGACAGCGTCTCGTTGACGTCGAAGACGAGGAGCTCGGGTCGTTCGGTCATGCGGCGTCCTTACCCATCTGCGGGCGGTTGACACGCGGCCGCGTCGTACCGGTGGTTGAGGAGCGAGCGTCATCCCGGTGGTTGAGGAGCGAGTGCAGCGAGCGTCTCGAAACCACACGCGTCGTACCCGGACTAGTGCACCTGGAGGAAGTGCCGATCCTCCGCCGGGGTGACGGTGCCGGGGGAGCGCCCACTCGGGGAGCCGTTGACGGGGAGGTTCACCATGCGCAGACACCACACGGCCCGCGGCGTCGTCGCCGCGATCGTCATCACCCTCGGCCTACCGGCCGCCGTGCCGCCGTCCATCGCGTCGGCCCGATCCGTCGAGGTCGACCGCCGCCACGGCAGCTACACCGACTGGAGCCCGTGGGAGCCGATCAAACAGCCCAAGCACCAGCAGTTCCGCGCCTGCGGTACGACGGTCCACGTGCGGACACTGGTGGACACCGGGCAGATCCGCTTCCGGGCCGACGAGGCGAAGAACGTCTACGAGCAGGTCCGCGGGAAGCTGTGGTGGCGCCTGGTGGACGACCGGGGCCGGCGGTCGCGCCCGCTCAACATCAGCGGGCGGAGCGCGCCCGGTGGCCACGTCGCCTATGACAACGGTCGGTGGCTGCTCGACGCGCTCGGCGCCAACCTGATCTACCCGTCGCGCGGGCTCGACGTCATCCCCGGCATGCCGCGGGCGTTCCTGTCCCAGGGCCCGATCACGGTGCTGTTCCGCCCGCACGCCCGGCCCCGGATGCTGCGGGAACCCCAGCGGTGGGTGTCGGTGTGCCGGTTGCTGCGAGGCGGGAAGCAGCCCCGCGGCGACCGCGTCTCCGGCGGCTACGGACTGGAGCCGGTGGCAGGCCTCGCCGCTGGACGACATCACGCACCACATCTGCGGCATGAGGGTGCGCGAGCACGTCGCGATCAACGAGGAGGAGGCGCGTTTCCGGACCGACAGCCACGGCAACGCCTACACGCAGGTGCGCGGGATGCTGGCCGAGAAGCTGACCGCGCGCAACGGCGCCACCACCGGCGTCGTGCGGACGCCGGGAGCCACGCCGCCGGGCGGCATCGTCGCCTACACCCACGGTCGGACGAAGGGCGACCTGCTGATCGACTTCCTGGGACACAACGAGGTGATCCAGGACCAGGTCTTCGGCGTCTCGCCCCGGTTGCCCAAGGCGGCGTTCGCCCAAGGCCCGCTGACGGGTCTGTCGGTCAACCACCACGCGCACCTGCTGCGCATGCCGCAGACGGTGACGAGCATGTGCTCGATGCTCCGGTAGACCCGCGGCTCGCGGTCAGCGCGCGACCAGCCCGTGCTCGTAGGCGAAGATCACCGCCTGCACCCGGTCGCGCAGGTCCAGCTTGGTCAGCACCCGCCCGACGTGCGTCTTCACCGTGGTCTCGGAGACGAACAGCTCCGCGGCGATCTCGGCGTTGGTGAGGCCGCGCGCGAGCATGAGCAGGATCTCGTTCTCGCGGGCGGTGAGCGTCTCGAGCCGGCGCCGGCGGGCGGGGTCCACGGCAAGCGGGCGCTTGAGGAACGACTCGATCATCCGGCGGGTGACGGCCGGGGCGAGCAGCGACTCGCCCTCGTGGACGGCGTGGATGCCGGCGACGAGCAGCTCG
>JBQCEF010000624.1:0-9419 GCA_051960495.1 Nocardioides sp.
GCGAGGGTCGGATCGACCCCGAGACCGGGAAGAAGCTGCCGCACTCGACGCTCTTGGGGCAGGGGCTGATGGAGCTGCTGGAGGACCACCTGACGGATCTGCCGTCGGTGAACGGGTACCCGGTAACCCACGTGGTAACCGTCCCGCTGCAGGTGTTGATGACCGGGCTGGGGGTCGGCGTGCTCGACACCGGCCACCGGCTCTCCGCCGCCGAGATCCGCCGACTGGCCTGCACGGCCGGGATCATCCCGATGGTCCTCGACGGCGACTCGATGCCGCTGGACCTGGGTCGGGAGCAGCGGCTGTTCGGCCGCTACCAGAAGCTCGACATCAACCACCGCTACGGCGGCCAATGCGCCGCATCGAACTGCGACCGACCCGCCGCCTGGCTCCAGTACCACCACCGCAAACCCTGGGCACTCGGCGGCGAAACCAACACCGAAGACGGCATCCCGCTCTGCCCACCCCACCACCACATGGCAGACCACCCAGAATCCTGGGACATGACCAAACTCCCCGACGGCACCTACCGATTCCACCGACGCCAATAGCTCTCCGCGGCCTTGTGATCGGCCCGTGGTCGAAGAGGAGAGCAGGAGGCGGCCGACCGGATCAGGGGATCGCGGGGTTGTTCCCGCCACTGACCACCAGCGCGACGGTCTCCCCGTCGCGCACTGGGACTGCGCCCGTCATCACCGCTGCGAGCGGCACACAGGCGGCGGGTTCGGCGAGCACGCGCAGCCGCTGCCACAGGAACTGTCGAGCCGCCACGATCGCCTCGTCCGCGACCAGCAGCGACTCCGCTCCCTGCGCCCGCGCGGTGTCGAACGCGATCCGCCCGATCGACAGCGGCCCCAGCGCGTCGGCCGCGACACCGGCGGCCACTCGGTCCACCGGTTCCCCGGCCGCCAGGGCGTCGTGGAGGTGCGGACACAGCTCCGGCTCGACCGGCTGCACGTCCGCCCGCCCCGCAAGGGCGTTGGCCACCCCGGCGTACAACCCGCCACCGCCGCAGGCGATGACCACCCGGTCGAGTCCGGGGGCCTGCCCGTGCAGCTCGAGGCCCAGCGTGCCGGCGCCGGCCACCGTGGCAGCGGTGTCGTAGGGGTGGAGCAGCGGGACCCCACGGTCACGGCTGAAGTCCAGGCAAGCGGCCAAGGCATCACCCACGTGGCCGTCGACCCGGTGCAGGGCGGCGCCGTACTCCTCGATGCGTTCGAGCTTGGTCGGGGTCGACGAGGCCGGGGCGAAGACGTCCGCCCGCAGTCCCGCCCGGGAGGCGGCCCAGGCCACCGCCGCGCCGTGGTTGCCCCCGGACGCGGCGCATACACCCTCGGTGCCGGTATCGAGCGACAGCACGTTGTTCAGCGCGCCGCGAGCCTTGAACGACCCGGTGTGCTGCAGCAGCTCGAGCTTGAGCAGCAGCCGGCCGCGAGCACCCCCTGGCACGTCGAGCTCGGACGGGTCCAGCTCCACCACCGGCGTACGACGCACTCCGCTGCCGATCCGGGCAGCGGCCTGCTCGACGTCGGTCCGGGACGGGACCGCGCCGGTCACGAGACCGGTTCGCCCGCGCGGCCCTCGACGTTCGCACGGGTTCCCCGCCAGGCCCGGACCCCGAGCTTGCCGAGGACCGCCGCGATGACCAGGTTGACCACGATCAGCACGATGTGCGCGACCCAGTAGCCGGTCGGCCGGTCCTCGCCGCGCTGGTGCGCCGAGAGGAGGTTCTTGGCGAAGTTGGCGTAGCTGAAGACGTTCCACCCGGCGATCGCGAGGAACAGGACGGCATGCTTGCGTTCGAGCTTCACCGATCCATCCTCCCTCGTCGCCACACCGCCAGCGCAGCCGCCCCCGCGGCCACGACCGCGGCTCCCGCGACCACCGGGCCCCGGCGAGCCGGCCCGTCAGCGGACTCGACACCGGCAGCCAGCGCGGTCGGGGCGGCGATCGCCGGGGCCGCGACGGTCCGGGCCGCGGCGGCGGGGACCGAAACCACGGGCAGGTCCATCGCCGCGCCGGCGCCGGCCGCCGCAACCCCGTCAGGAGGGGCGGCCGCCTCGCCCGCGGTGCCCACCGGCGTCGACTCGGCGGCCACCGCGACCGACTCCGCCTGGCGCTGCCGCGCCGCGGCCGGGGAGGTGTAGGCGTAGGAGGCGGCGTAGAGCACCAGCCGGGAGAAGTAGTTGATCCACACCACGAGCACCAGGGCCACGCCGAACGCCTGGAACGCCGGCTGCGACTTCGTCTGGGCGATGAGGAAGTAGGCCACGCCCTTGAGCACCTCGAAGCCGATCGCCCCGAGGATGGCCCCGTCCAGGAGCGACCGCCGAGGGACGTGCGGCTGCGCGAGCAGGGTGAACAGCGTCAGCAGCAGCGCGGTCGACGCGGCGATGGCCAGGCCGTGCGAGACGAGCCACAGCAGGATGTTCGGCACGACGCCGTCCGAGCCGATCCCGAACCAGCCGAGCACCGACTCCGAGAAGCCCGCGACCAGCCCCGACAGCGCGACCGAGACCACCATGGTCAGGCCGATCAGCAGCAGCGTCGCCACGTCGCGCAGCTTGCCGACCACGAAGTTCGGCTGTTCACGCGGCGGCAGCACGAACAGCGTCTCCAGCGCCGTGCGCATCCCCGAGAGCCAGCCGAGGCCGGAGTAGAGCACCGCCACCAGGCCGATGCCGCCGACCGTGGCGCCGTAGTCCTCGAAGGTCTTCAGCGGGATCTCGCCGGGGCCGCCGCCGACCACCCCGGGCAGGAGGTTCTCGATCTCCACGCGGATGTCGGCGCGCAGCTCGGGGTAGACCTGCGCGAGCAGGCCGACGCCGAAGAAGGCCAGCGCCAGGATCGGGAAGAACGACAAGAACCCGAAGAAGGTCACCGCGCCCGCCTGCGCGTTGCCGTTCACCTTGCCGTAGTGCTCGAGCATCGCGAGGACGTGGTCGACCTTCGGGTGACGAGCGCGAAAGCGGTCGACCCGCGCGGTCACGCGCTGCTTGAGGGACGGCATGACCTGTTCCTACCCCGTCGGCGCAGGCTTCAGTACCGTCAGCAGTCGGCGCCGGCGGTCAGCGGGAAGTCCCGCGTCGGCACCCAGCCGCTGTCGGACCGGTGCACGTAGAGCGAGAAGTGCGTGGCGTCGAACGCGCAGTCGAAGTCCGCGAGGTCGGCGAACGCCCGGTCGAGCCGCTCGTCGTCGAGGTGGTGCGCGACGGTCACGTGCGGGTGGTAGGGGAACTGCAGGTCGGTGGCGAGCGGGCCGCGCCGGATCGACAGCGCCAGCTGCTCGCAGCCCGAGATCCCCTCGACCACCGTCACGAACACCACCGGGCTCACGGGCCGGAACGTGCCGGTGCCCCGCAGGTGCACCCGGAAGGCGCGGTTGGTCGCCGACGCCTCGGCGAGGTGCTGCTCCACGCGCGGCAGGTGCGCGGGGTCGATCTCGTACGGCGGCATCAGCGTGATGTGCGTGGGGATGCCGGTGGCACCCTCGTCACCGAGGGCCATCCGGTACTCCTGCAGGCGGGCGCCCCAGGGTTCCGGTACGGCGATGGCCACGCCGATCGTGGTCACGGGTCCCCTCGTCACCGTCGAGACCCTACCGACCCGGGCGCACGAAGCCGACCCGGTCGTACACGTCCGCGAGGGTGCGCTCGGCAACCGCGTTCGCGCGCTCCGAGCCGTCGCGCAGCACCGCGTCGAGCTGCGCACGGTCCTCGAGCAGCTCGAGCGTCCTGTCGCGGAACGGCGTGACGAAGTCGACCACGGCGTCGGCGAGGTCCTTCTTCAGGTCGCCGTAGCCGCGGCCGTCGTACGCCTTCTCCAGGTCCTCGACCGACGAGCCGGTCAGCGCGGAGAAGATCGTCAGCAGGTTCGAGATCCCGGGCTTCTCCTCGGGGTCGAACCGGATCTCGCTGCCGGAGTCGGTGACCGCCGAGCGGATCTTCTTCGCCGACACCTTCGGGTCGTCGAGCATCTCGACGATGCCGGCCGGCGACGACGCCGACTTCGACATCTTGGCGTTCGGCTCCTGCAGGTCGGTGATCTTCGCGGTGGCCTTGAGGATGTAGGGCTCGGGCAGCCGGAACGTCCTCTTGTAGCGGTGGTTGAACCGCTGGGCCAGGTCGCGGGTCAGCTCGAGGTGCTGACGCTGGTCCTCGCCGACCGGCACGTAGGCGGGCCGGTAGAGCAGGATGTCCGCCGCCTGGAGCACCGGGTAGGTGAAGAGGCCAACTGAGGCGGCACCCTCGCCGCCCTTCGCGGACTTGTCCTTGAACTGGGTCATCCGGCGGGCCTCGCCGAACCCGGTCAGGCACTGCAGCACCCAGCCGAGCTGGGCGTGCGCCGGCCCCTGCGACTGCACGAAGATCGCGGCACGCTCGGGGTCGATGCCCAGCGCGATCAGCTGGGCGGCGGCACGGAGGGTGCGCTCGCGCAGCAGCTTGGGGTCCTGCTCGACGGTGATCGCGTGCAGGTCGGCGATGAAGAAGAACGGCTCGTGCTCGTCCTGCAGCGCCACCCACTGCCGCAGCGCGCCGAGGTAGTTGCCGAAGTGGAAGGAGTCGGCGGTCGGCTGGATGCCGGAGAGCACGCGCGGGCGCGCAGCAGGAGTCGACGAGGTGGCTTCGGGCATGGACGGCATTCTGTCAGGCGCGGCACGAGCGACGGCCCCGGGGCTTGGTCGGCCGGGCGGTGCTCAGGAGGCCCGGTCGTCGCTCTGGTCGTCGGTACGGCGCCCCGCCGCGTCTCCCTGCTGGGGGCTCGCGACCTGGTCCGGCACGGCCTCGGGAGGAACCGAGCTCACCGACGGGTCGACGACCACGGGCGGCGGCACGACGGTCACCAGCACGCGGCCGACGCGGCGGTTCTCGACGTCGCGGACCACGATGCGGTGCCCGTCGAAGTCGACCGAGTCGCCCTCGCGGGGCAGCCGCCCGAGCCGGGCCATGATGTAGCCGGCGACGGTCTCGTAGGGCCCCTCGGGCAGCTCGATCCCGGTCTCGTCCTCGAAGTCGTCGAGGTTGAGCAGCCCGTCGACCTCGACGTCGCCGCCCCGGTGCCGGGTCGTCTCGGCCTCGTCGACGTCGTACTCGTCCTTGATGTCGCCGACGAGCTCCTCGACGAGGTCCTCCATGGTCACGATGCCCGCGGTGCCGCCGTACTCGTCGGCGACGATCGCGAGGTGGCTGCCCTCGCGGCGCATGTCGGCCAGCGCGGCCAGGATCGGCCGCGTCCACGGCAGCACCAGGGCCTCGCGGACGAGCTCGCCGACCCGGACGGACCGGTTGGCCATGTCGGGGTCGAGCAGGTCGCGCACGTGCACGAAGCCGATCACGTCGTCCGCCGAGCCCCGGATCACCGGGTAGCGCGAGTGCGGCTGGGTCAGCGCCTCGCGGGCCGCCTTGTAGACCGGCGTGCCGGAGTCGATGAAGTCGACCTCGGTGCGCGGGATCATCACCTCACGGATCTGCCGGTCCCCCGCCTCGAACACGTCCTCCACGATGCGGCGCTCCTCCTCGCCGAGCGTCTCGTGCTGGTTGACGAGCTCGCGGAGCTCCTCGTCGCTCATCTGCTCGCTCTTGGCGTCGGGGTCTCCCCCGGCCAGGCGTACGACGGCGTCGGTGGAGACCGACAGCAGCCAGATCACCGGCCGCGACACCTTCGACATCTTGTCGATCATGGGGCCGTGGGCGTGCGCTAAGCCCTCCGCGCGCTGCAGCGCCAACCGCTTGGGCGCGAGCTCCCCGAACACCAGCGACAGGTAGGAGATCGCGACGGTGACCAGCACCAGCGCGAGTGGACCGGCCACCCCCTTGGGCAGGCCCCAGCCGGCAAGGACCGGCTCGAGGTCGCCCGACAGGGTGGCGCCACCGAAGGCGGCGGAGAGGAAGCCGGCCAGGGTCACGCCGACCTGCACCGCGGCGAGGAAACGGTTCGGGTCCTCGTTGAGCTCCGCCACGATGCGGCCGCGCTTGTTGCGCGTGGCCAGGCTGCGCGCCTGGCTGTCCCGCAGCGAGACCAGCGCGATCTCCGCTGCGGCGAACAGGCCTCCGATGAGGACGAAGACAACGACAAGCCCGATGTTCGCGAGCGTGCCGTTCATGGTCTATGACCTTCATCCATGCGACCACGATAAGGGTTTGCGGGTGAACTGCTCACTGGGCAGGGTGTGCGGATGAAGTTCCCCGACGACGTCCCGACGCTCACCGACGGCGTGGTGACGCTGCGCGCGCACGTCCCCGCCGACGCGCAGGGTGCCTACGAGCAGTGCCAGGACCCGCTGTCCCAGGCCTGGACGACCGTGCCGGTGCCCTTGTCGATGGCCGACGCCCGGGAGTTCGTCGAGGACATCGTCCCCCAGGGCTGGCGGGAGGACCGCGACTACGCGTTCGCGGTCGAGGCGCCCGACGACGACGGGACGCTCCGGTTCGCCGGGACGGTGTCCCTGCGCCCTCAGGGTCCGCGCCGTGCCGAGGTCGCCTACGGCTCCCACCCCTGGTGCCGCGGTCGGGGCGTGATGGAGCGGGCGCTGCGCGTCCTGCTGGACTGGGGGTTCGGGGCGCTCGACCTGACGACGGTCGTCTGGTGGGCCAACCGGGGCAACTGGGCCTCGCGCAAGCTGGCCTGGCGGCTCGGCTTCACGATGGAGGGCACCGTGCGCTCCTGGCTGCCTCAACGCGGCGAGCTGCGCGACGCCTGGGTCGGGTCGTTGCTGCGCGACGACAAGCGCGAGCCGCACTCGGACTGGTTCGAGGTGCCGGTGATCCACGGCCGCGGCGTGGTGCTGCGCGGCTACCGGGACAGCGACGCCAAGCGAGTGCAGGAGGCCTGCTCGCACGAGCGGACCCAGTACTGGCTGGCCACGATGCCCTCGCCGTACACGATCGAGGACGCCCGCGAGTACCTGGAGACGCGCCAGGAGCAGCTGGCGACCGGCAGCGGGATCACGTGGGCGATCGCGGACCCCGCGACCGACGAGCTCCTGGGCACGATCTCGGTGTTCGACCTCAAGCCCGGCTACGAGGCGGAGATCGGCTACTGGGCCCACCCGGACGCGCGCGGGCGCGGCGTGATGACGCAGGCGTGCCGTCTCGTCGTCCGGCACTGCTTCGTGCCCGCCGAGGACGGCGGCCTGGGGCTGCGGCGGGTGTCGATCTTCGCGGGCGTCGACAACACCGCGTCGCGGCACGTGATGGAGTCCGTCGGGTTCACCCTCTACGGCCGGGAACGCCACGGCACCCGCATGCGCGACGGCACGTTGATGGACACCGCCTGCTACGACCTGCTCCGCGAGGAGTGGTCAGGCGTCGACGGCGACCGGTGAGGTCCGGGCCGGGCTCGTACGACGGTGCAGCAGCACCGAGCCGGCGAGCACGACCAGCCCGCCCAGCGACAGCCCGGCGCCGACCCAGCTCGGGGCGGTGTAGCCGTGGCCCGATGCGATCACCAGACCGCCGAGCCAGGCTCCCAGCGCGTTCGCGACGTTGAGCGAGGAGTGGTTGAGCGCGGCCCCGAGCGTCTGGGCGGACCCAGCAACCTCCATCAGCCGCAGCTGCAGGTTGACCACGAGCACGCCCCCGACCGCGGAGATCGCGAAGATCGTCACCAGGCCGGCCACGAACGCGTGCGCGGTGACCGTGAACAGCGCGAGCGCCGAGCCCATCGCGACCGAGCTGATCACCAGCGAGCGCAGCACCGACCAGTCGGCCAGGCGCCCGCCGAGCATGGTCCCGGCCACCGAGCCGAGCCCGAAGAACAGCAGGAACACCGGGACGGCCGAGCGGGACAGGCCGGTCACCTCGGTGACCGTCGGGGCGATGTAGGAGTACATCGCGAACATGCCGCCGAAGCCGACCGCGCCGACCAGCAGGGTCAGCCACACCTGGGCGCTCCCGAGCGCGGCGAGCTCGCGGCGGCCGGTCGCCTCGCGGTCACCGGGCTGCGCGGGCACCAGCGCCCACACCAGGGCGACCGTGAGCAGCGCGATCACGGCCACCAGGCCGTACACCGCGCGCCACCCGACGTGCTGGCCGAGCCAGGTCCCCGCCGGCACCCCGAGGACGGTGGCGATCGGCAGCCCGAGCATCACCCGGCTGACCGCGCGCCCGCGCCGGCTCGGCGGCACCATCCCGGCGGCGACGAGCGAGGCCACCCCGAAGTAGGCGCCGTGCGGCACGCCGGACAGGAACCGGGCCAGCCCGAGCTGCTCGTAGCCCTGCGCCAGTCCGCTCATCGCGTTGCCCACGGCGAAGGCCGCCATCAGCACGAGCAGCAGCCCGCGGCGCGGCAGCCGGGCCCCGAAGATCGCGATCAACGGCGCGCCGACGACCACGCCGAGCGCGTAGAGCGAAATGACGTGGCCGGCCTGCGGGATGCTGACGTCGACGCCCTCGGCCATCTCCGGGAGCAGGCCCATCGCGACGAACTCCGTCGTACCGCTGGCGAAGCCACCGACCGCGAGGGCGACCGTGGCCCACATCACGTGACGGCTCGCGCGAGCCCGGTCGGTGCGCGGTGCGGTGCGCGGAGCGGGTGGCGGGGTCACACCGGGTGACAAGGCCGGTGGGACGCGAGATATTCCTTGTCATGCTCCCCCGCCGCCACTGGGTCCGTCACATCGCGCGCCTCGATCCCGAGGTCGACTACGAGGAGATCTACCGGATCACGGTCACCCTCGAGTTCCCGTGGGACATGAACCAGGCGCTGTCGTTCGCGCTGTTCCGGACCTATGCGGTCCCCTCGATCGGGCGGTTGCTGAACGAGACGGGCGAGTTCGAGCACAACACCCAGAAGCGGTACGACGACACCGCGCTGCTGCTCGACGCGGTCTCCGTCGACGGGCTGCACTCCGACCGCGGCCGCCGGGCGATCCGGCGGATCAACCGGATGCACGGCGCCTACGAGATCAGCAACGACGACATGCGCTACGTGCTGTCGACGTTCGTCGTGGTCCCGAAGCGGTGGATGGACGACTACGGCTGGCGCCCGTTCACGCCCGCCGAGGTGGTCGCCAGCACCCGCTACTACGTCGAGCTGGGCCGGCTGATGGGCATCAAGGACATCCCGGGGACGTACGACGAGTTGGCGGCGCTCCTCGACGACTACGAGGCGGAGCACTTCGGCTACGACCCCGGCGGTCGCCGCGTGGCGGACTCCACGCTGGCCCTGATGCGCACCTTCTACCCGCGGGTGGCGTCACGGCCGGCGGACGTGTTCGCCCGAGCCGTCATGGACGAGCCGCTCCGCGAGGCCTTCGGCTACCGGAGCCCGCCGGCGCCGGTCGTGCGCGCGTCCCGGGCGGCGCTGCGGCTGCGCGGCCGGGCCGAGCGGCTGCTGCCGGCACGGCGGACCCCGATGAAGGTGCAGGACCTGCGCTGGATCCGCTCCTACCCCGACGGCTACGAGGTCGAGCAGCTCGG
>JBQCEF010000625.1:0-7627 GCA_051960495.1 Nocardioides sp.
GCATGGACATCTCCTTGCGATGGATCCATTCATGCCCCTAGGGTAAGTCCTGCAAGCGGCACTGTCACGGTTCCTAGGTCTGATCGGATCCATTGGCAGAGGTTGCCGCTCGTCGAGCCGAGGAGAGAGACATGGTCGAGACCCGCCGTTTGGAGACCGAAGCTCCCTGGTCGGAGGTGGTGGTCGAGCAGTCCGACTGGGACGCGGCCGACCCCGCGCTGCTGGTCGAGATGCTCACCCAGCTCCAGCTGATCCGCTCCTTCGAGGAGTACGTGCTGGAGCTCGCGGCGGCCGGACTCATCCACGGGCCCGCGCACTCCAGCATCGGACAGGAGGGCGGCGCCGTCGGCACGGTGCTGGCCCTGGGGCCGGGTGACACCGTGAACGGGTCACACCGGGGACACCACCAGTTCCTCGCCAAGGTCCTCCGGCACGTGGCGCCCGAGGGGATCCCGGCGGACGGCGAGTTCTCCGACGAAGTGCGGGCGGTGCTGCTGCGCAGCCTGGCGGAGATCTGCGGCCTCGACCGCGGCTTCAGCCACGGCCGGGGCGGTTCCATGCACCTGCAGTGGAAGGAAGCCGGCGCGATCGGCACCAACGCCATCGTCGGTGGCGGGGTCCCGCTCGCCGCCGGATCGGCGTGGGCGCACCGCCACGCGGGCACCGACCGCGTCGCGGTGACCTACTTCGGCGACGGAGCCGTCAACATCGGCTCGACCCTGGAGAGCTTCAACCTGGCCGCGGCCTGGAAGCTCCCGGTCTGCTTCGCCATCGAGAACAACCAGTACGCCGTGTCCACGAGTGTGCAGGAGGCGACGGGCGAGCCCCGGCTCTCCGCCCGTGGCCCGGGGTTCGGGATCGCGAGCTGGAAGGTCGACGGGATGGACCCGCTGGCGACCTACCACGCGATGTCGCAGGCGGTCGAGCACATGCGTAGCGGCCGAGGACCCGCGGTCGTCGAGCTGGACGTCTACCGGTACTTCCACCAGAACGGCGGGTTCCCCGGCTCCTCCTTCGGCTACCGGTCCAAGGAGGAGGAGAAGTCGTGGCGCGCTCGTGACCCCATCGCCCAGGTGACCGGGCACCTCCTCCGCAGGGGCATCCTCGACCAGGACAGCCTCGACCACTTCGTGAAGGCTGCCGACGCGCTCATGGGCGAGATCGGGGAGGTCATCCTGGAGCCGTTGCCGGGCGGCAAGCCCGGCCAGCGCAGGATCAAGCCGCAGGAGTGGCCCGACCCCGACTTCGTGAACGTCGGGGTGAGGGGCGACCTCGGCGAGTTCGACGATGCGGCGGTGCGAGCGGACCCCGAGGGCGGCGTCACCGAGGGCCGGTTCGTGGACACGATCGCCGCCGTCATCGGTCGGCGCATGGAGACCGACGAATCCGTGGTCGTCCTGGGCGAAGACGTCCACCGTCTCAAGGGCGGCACCAACGGAGCGACGCGTGGCCTGACCGAGAAGTACCCCGACCGGATCCTGGGGACCCCGATCAGCGAGAACGCGTTCACGGGTCTCGCCGGCGGGATGGCGCTGGACGGTCGCTTCAAGCCGGTCGTGGAGTTCATGTATGCCGACTTCATGTGGGTCGCCGCCGACCAGCTGTTCAACCAGATCGGCAAGGCGCGGCACATGTTCGGTGGCGACGACGACGTGCCCGTGGTGCTGCGCAGCAAGGTAGCGATGGGGACGGGCTACGGCTCCCAGCACTCGATGGATCCGGCGGGCGTGCTCGTCTCGGCCCCCGGCTGGCGGATCGTCGCGCCCTCGACCCCCGCGGACTACGTCGGCCTCTTCAACAGCGCCGTCCGCTGCAAGGACCCCGTCGTGGTGCTCGAGCACGTCGACCTCTACACCTTGACCGGCGAGACACCCGTGAGCGATCTCGACTTCTGCCTCCCGGTCGGCAAGGCGGCCGTACGGCGCGAGGGTGACGACCTCACGATCATCACCTACCTGGCCATGACCCGCTACGTGCTCGACGCGGTGGCGGCCACCGAGTACGACGCCGAGGTCATCGACCTGCGCTGGCTCGACCGCGCGAGCATCGACTGGGACACCATCGGTGCAAGCATCAAGAAGACCAACAACGTCCTCATCGCCGAGCAGGGAGCCGTCGGCACGTCGTACGGCGGCTGGCTGGCCGACGAGATCCAACGCCGGTTCTTCGACTGGCTGGACGCACCGGTGGAGCGGGTAACCGGCGGGGAGGCCTCCCCGAGCATCAGCAAGGTGCTCGAGCGCGCCGCCATCGCACGGACCGAAGAGGTCGTGGCCAAGCTCGAGCAGCTGGGAGGTAGCTGAGATGGCGCATCTCCTGCGCATGCCGGAAGTGGCCGCCGACTCGGCTGAGGCGGTCCTCCAGGAGTGGTCGGTGCCCGAGAACCAGACGTTCTCCGCCACGGACACGCTGGCCACGATCGAGACCGAGAAGGCCGTCGTGGAGGTGGAGGCCGAGTCGGCCGGCGTCATCGTACGAGCCCTCGTCGCGGCGGGGGCCCGCGTGGCGGTGGGTGCGCCTATCGCGGTGGTCGCCGAGCCGGGGGAGGCGGTCACCGACCTGGACGGGCTGCTGAGGAAGCTCGGCGTCTCGAACGGCGAGGCACCCGCTGGCACGGACACCGCCCTCCGCACCGCCGGCGTTGGCGAAGGCACCGAGAGCAGCGAGCCGGCTGCCTCCGAGCAGCTCACGCGCGCGGTCGACGCTGCCGGCACCCGATTGTTCATCAGCCCGCTCGCGCGGAGGCTGGCCGGCGAGGCGGGTCTCGACCCCACCGCGGTGGTGGGGACCGGCCCGAACGGCCGGATCCGCAAGCGCGACGTCGAGGCGGCACTCGCCGCAACGGCCGACCCCGTAGGTGGATCGACGGTGCCGCAGGGGCCCGCGCTGCCAGGGGTGTCGCGGCCGCCGGAAGCCCGGTCCGATGGCCGGGAACGGCGCGACCGGGGTGGCTACTCCGAGGTGCCGCACTCAAGGCTCCGACGTGCGGTCGCCTCACGGCTCTCGCACAGCAAGCAGACCGTCCCGCACTTCTACGTGCGGGGGACCGCTGACGTGGGAGCGCTCGTCGCATTGCGCCGGGAGATCAACGACCAGGCGTCGGCGAAGGTGTCCTTCAACGACCTGATGCTCAAAGCGGTGGCCGTCGCCCACCAGCGTCACCCCGACATGAACGTCACCTGGACCGACGACGCGGTCCGCCGTTACGACCACGTCGACCTCTCGGTCGCGATCGCCAGCGAACGAGGGCTCGTCACCCCGGTGCTCCGGGGCGTCGAGACGATGACGGTGACGCAGATCGCCGGCTCCGTCCGCGACTTCGTGGAGCGCGCCGACGCAGGCAAGCTGAAGCAGGACGAGCTCGAGGGAGGCTCGTTCAGTCTCAGCAACCTGGGGATGTTCGGCACCGAGGAGTTCTCCGCGATCATCAACCCGCCGCAGGCCGCCATCTTGTCGGTCGGCGCGATCCGCGAGGAGCCGGTCGTGCGGGACGGGGAGATCGCGGTCGGTCGCGTCGTGCACGTGGTGCTCTCGGTCGACCACCGCCCTGTGGACGGCGCCGTCGCGGCCGACTGGATGCGCACCTTCCTGGCGGTCCTCGAGTCACCACTGAGCATCCTTCTCTGAGTGACCACCGGGCCATCGCTGGGCCACCGCTGGGCCACCGCTGAGCGCGCCCGTCGAACCTCTCGTACCGCCCGCTCGCCGGGTTCCCTGTTCGCCATGGGGCCGCAGGTCTAGACTCGGCAGCACAGAGCGTTCTCTGGACAAGAACATCACGGCGGGAAGTTGTGCACGATGGAAGCGAATCAGGCCACGTCCGAGTGGGTCGGTATCGGGAATCGGATCCGCGAGGCCCGGGAGGCCGCCCACATCAGCGTGCGTGAGCTCGCCCGCCGGATGAACGTCTCGCCCAGCCACGTCTCGCAGGTGGAGCGCGGCATCGCCTCGTTCAGCGTGCGGGCGCTCTACAACGTCGTGAACGTGCTCGACATCTCCATGGACAGCCTCTTCGAGGACGGCGACGCGCCGGTCGGTCCGGGCACCATGGCGGCTCCGGGCATCGCCGCCCCCGACGACGAGGATCCGCTCGAGGAGTCCCAGATCGTGCTGCGCGCCTCGGCCCGGCCCACGATCCCGCTGGCAGGCGGCACCCGGTGGGAACGCCTGACGCCGAAGCCGGAGGCGACGTCCGAGTTCATCGAGGTCGTCTACCCGCCCAACCCGGGAGGGACGCCGCCGGAGGGCTTCATCCAGCACTCGAGCCGTGAGTACGGCATCGTGACGCAAGGCTCGCTCACCGTCCAGGTGGGCTTCGACCGGACCGTGCTCCACACCGGCGACTCCATCGCCTTCGACTCGGTGATCCCGCACCGGTTCTGGAACGAGTCCGGGGACGAGGTCCGGGCCGTCTGGTTCATCGCGGACGGGGTGCCGGCCGCCGACGGCTCCGGCGGTGCCACCCGGACCAACCACGGCCACTGAGCCCTCCCCGCTCGGCTCTCACGCGCGCCGGCCGCTGCTCCTGCAGCGGTGTCGGTGGGTTTGCTATGCATTTGTGCGTTCTCTAGAGGCGTACGCCCCGAGAAATCTCCGTGAGGTACTTCACAGCCTGTGCATTGTCAGTGTACGTTTCTGGAGAACGCATGGCAGCAGAGAACAGGCGATGGGTCGTGGATCAAGACCCGAGGAGGCGGTTGGCGATGGCGCAGGGCACAGTCGAGGCGCCAGGGGCGACCATCCTCGAAGCCGAGTCCGTCGTCAAGCGCTTCGGCGGCGCGGTAGCCGTCAACGACGTGAGCGTTCAGGTCCGTGCGGGCGAGATCTACGCGATCGTGGGCGAGAACGGCGCGGGCAAGTCCACGTTGATGCGCATGCTGGCCGGCATCCTGGCGCCGAGCGAGGGAGCGATCAAGGTCGACGGCCTGCCTCTCGAGGGCGGCGCCAAGGGTGCCCTCGAGGCGGGAATCGCGCTGGTGCACCAGGAGCTGAGCCTGGTGCCCGAGATGACCGCAGCCGAGAACATCATGCTCGGTGCCTTTCCCACGAACCGCGGCTTCACCCGGGCCAAGCAACTCAGGACGGTGGCCGCGGACGCGCTCGAGGAGATCGGCGTCTCGGTCGACCTCGACGAGCGCGTGGCGCGACTCTCGGTCGCGCTCCGGCAGTTCGTCGAGATCGCCCGTGCCGTGGCGCGCAAGCCCCGTGTCCTGATCCTCGACGAGCCCACCGCGACGCTCACTCCGGCTGAGACCGACTACCTGCTCGCGATGCTTCAGCGGCTGGCCGCCCGCGGCCTGGCGATCGTCTACATCTCCCACCGCCTCCCCGAGATCTTCAAGATCTGCGACCGGGTGACGGTGCTGCGCGACGGTCGCCACATCAAGACCATGGACATCGCGGACACCACCCCCGACGACCTCGTCGACAACATGGTGGGCGGCGAGCTGAAGGCCGACCTGGAGGTACGACGGCAGAGCGACCCGGGCGACGTGGTCCTCGACGCCCGCGGCATCTCGGCCCCGCGCGTCCACGACGTCGATCTGCAGGTGCGCGCCGGCGAGATCGTCGGACTGGGCGGACTGGTCGGCGCCGGCCGCACCGAGCTGGTCCGAGCGATCCTCGGCGTGGACCCGAAGACGGCCGGAGAGGTCACGATCACCACGCGCGGCAAGACCACGAGGATCACCAGCTACCACTCCGCGGTCCGCAACGGCGTTGCCTACGTCCCTGAGGAGCGCCGGACCGAAGGCCTGGCTCTGACGATGTCGGTTATGGACAACATCACGCTTCCCAACCGGCGCCGGCTCTCGGTCTCGGGGGTGCTGGTCCCTGCCAAGATCAGCCCGTTCGCCCAGGGCCTGGCGGACGCAGTGGGGCTCAGGCCGCCGGACATCCGACGCGATGCCGGGCAGTACAGCGGCGGGAACCAGCAGAAGATCGTGATCGCGAAGTGGCTGGGCCGAGAGCCCGACCTCATCGTCCTCGACGAGCCCACCCGCGGGGTGGACGTGGGCGCGAAGGCCGAGATCCATCGGCTCGTCCGCGACCTCGCGGGCCGCGGCACCGCCGTACTGGTGGTGAGCTCCGACCTCGCAGAGCTGCTGGACCTCTCTGACGTGGTGCACGTCATCAGAGACGGGCGGATCACGGGCACGCTCACCGCCGAAGAGGCCGACGAGAAGTCCGTCATGTCACTAGCAGCCGGAGGAACGGCGGTGGGTACCCGATGAGCCAGCTCACACCGAGCTCTGCGGAGACGCGGGCGGCAACGACCGCCGGACCGCAGGACCATGCCGCCGGGGGCACGACGGCGCTCCAGTGGGTCGCCGAGCGCGGCATCTTCTTGTTCACCGTGGCGCTGGTCGTCTTCGCGGTCCTCTTCGTCGACGGCTTCGCCTCGCTGGTGAACATCACCGACGTCTTCCACCGCGCGGCCCCGATCGGGATCGTCGCGGTCGGCATGACCTTCGTGGTCATCTCCGGGAACTACCTGGACCTGTCCGTGGTCGCGCAGGTCGCCACCTCGGCGGTCATCCTGATCGGCGTCAGCAACGCGCACGGCATCCTGCTCGCGCTCGCGGCGGCACTCCTGGTCTCACTGGTGTACGGCGCCGTCAACGGCGTCGCGGTGGGGTACTTCAAGGCCAACGCGGTCATCGTCACCTTGTCGACGACCTTCATCGGTCTGGGAATCCTGCGCTGGCTCTCCGGCGGGAGCATCTTCTTCGGCCCGTCCGACGGCGCCATCGCCACGGTCGGACAGGTCAAGCTCGGCCCCGTGCCGATCTCGGCGCTGGTGCTCCTGGTGATGACCGCGATCCTGGCGTTCGTCCTCGACCGCACGAACTTCGGCTTCCTGACTCGAGCGTTCGGGTCCAACAAGGAGGCGACCCGGCTCGCCGGCGTGCCCACCCCACGGGTGGTGCTGGGCGCCTTCGTCCTCACCGCCGTCTCGGCGATGATCGCCGGGTTCGTGCTCGCCGCCTTCTCCAACACGGCTGTGTCGACCATGTCCGACGGCTACGACTTCGGCGCGCTGGCGGCGATCATCATCGGCGGCACCAGCGTCTTCGGCGGCAAGGGCAGCGTGCTGCGCACCCTGCTCGGGGTCGTCTTCGTCAGCGTCCTGACCAACCTCCTCGTGATCTCGAACATCGGCTTCGGGTGGCAGCAGATGGCGATCGGGACGCTGATCATCCTGGCCGTCGCCGTCGACTCCCTGGCCCGGAAGGGGACCAAGCGATGACGAACATCGAGACCCTCAACCTGGGCCAGGACTCCGCGGGGACCAGCCGTCTCCGTGCAGCGCTCGCCCGACGGACCGAGGGGCGTGGGGTGACTCTGCTCGCGGTGGTCGTGATCGCTGCGCTGGTGCTCGAGCCGCTGGTCTTCACCGCCTACCAGGTGACGCTCGGTCGCGTGGCACTCATCGGGCTGGTCGCACTGGGGCTGACCGCGGTCATCCTGATGGGCGAGCTCGACCTGAGCGTGGCCAGCACGCTGGCGGTCTCCGGAGTGGTCATGGCCTTGGTCCCCAGCTTCACGCTGGGCATCATCGCGGCGCTCTGTGCGGGACTGCTCATCGGCGTCGTGAACGCGTTCCTCGTCGTCAAGGTGGGGATCA
>JBQCEF010000626.1:0-6846 GCA_051960495.1 Nocardioides sp.
GTGCATCCGCTCGACCCCGAGCTCGCCATCGACTGGCCGGTCACCGGCCGCGACGGGTCGCCGCTCGAGCCGATCCTGTCGGCCAAGGACACCGAGGCCCCGAGCCTCGCCGAAGCGCGCGAAGCAGGACTGCTCCCGGACTACGCCGAGGCCCAGGCGTTCCTGGAGTCACTGCGTCGGTCCTGACACCTCTCCCGGCTTCGCCTGGCGCAGTTGCCATGTTGCGGCCGTGCAACGATTCGGTGACTTTCCGTTCCCTGGGCGTCTTGGAATTGCAGCAGCTCCCGCTGCGCGTGAAAGCGTGGCGCGACGAGCGCAGCGGATGAGGGCCGCTGCTGCAGCGCCGACGTGCCCAGGGGGAGACCTATCCATATCGCATTCCGAAGAAGCCGCCCGCCGCGCCTGGTCGACCTGGCCACCAAGCAGGGTTGGGATCCTGGTCAGGCCGCACTCTTGTTCCTCGAGGACCTGGACGCCGCCCTCGGCCCGACAGGACGACACGTCGCGGTGCTCACCGACGCCGACGACAGCGACCTCGCCGCCACCCTGCGGCGACATCCCCACGTGGCCAGGCTCGACGAGTTCGACGTGTCGCGGACCGACCTCCACGCGGCACTCACCGCCGCCGGACCGTTCGGCGTGATCGTCGACGACACCACGCCTCACGCCGGTCACGCCGCGCTCTTCCGGTCGACGTTCCTCCACACCCGGCGAGGTGGCACCTACCTGGTCCGCAACGCCGTCGTCGCCGCGGACTCCCCCCACGGGGACGACCTCGCCGACCTGCTCGGCGATCTGCTCCGCCGACGCCTGGTCCGTCAGCCGGTCACCGGCCGCGGCATGAGAAGGCGCCGAGGGACTGCGGAGGACCGGTTCGCGGCAGCGATCGGCCGGCTCACCATCCGCGGCCGCCACACCGTCGCCACGAACCACGCACGAGCCATGGTGAAGCTCCGGGACGAGAACACCAACCGGTTGCTCGAAGCCGGAGTGCTCCCGGGACGGGTGCTCGAGACGCGGCCCCCCACCCGGCTGGAGAGCCGCGGCACCGTTCGGGAGTCACCGAGCCCCCGCAACGGCGCGCTGCCCACGTCGTTCGAGGTGCCTGCTCTCTCGCTGCGGGCGTACGACCAGGTGAGCCTGGCGCCGGGGCAGCTGGCCTGGTCCAGGCACCTGATCCTGCCCGACACGTTCCGCCACAACCAACGACCGACGTTCGGGAACAGGCAGCTCGCCTCATACGACGCCCGGCACGCACGCGTCCCCTCGCCTCTACCGACCCGCACCCACCTACCCGGCGCCTGGTTCTACCTCGACAGCGAGGCCCGCGGCCACTTCGGGCACGCCACGACCGAACAACTGTCGCGACTGTGGGCGTGGAAGGCTGCCAAGGCCGCCGAACCCGAGTTGAAGGCGCTCATGTTCCGCGGTCGCCGCGACTTCCACGCCTACGAGAGGGACCTGTACGCCGCGGCCGGCGTCGATCCCGACGACCTCGTGTGCCTGGACAACGCGACAGTGACCGTGGAGCGGCTCTATGCGGCGACCCCCATGTTCTCCCAGCCGGAGTACGTCCACCCGGACGTGCCCGCCCTGTGGGAGACCGTCGGCGCTGGCCTCGCCGCACAAGCGCCGGAACGGGCTTACCCGAGGCGGTTCTTCGTGTCGCGGCGCCTCGACAAGCGTGCCTGCGAGAACGGGCCCGAGGTGGAGGCCCTGTTCACCGCGCATGGATTCACCATCGTCTACCCCGAGGACTACCCGCTCGCCGAGCAGGCACGTCTGTTCCGCGGAGCCGAGGTGATCGCGGGGTACGCCGGTTCGGGGATGTTCACCAGCATGTTCTCCGGTGGCCCGAAGCACGTCATCCTCGTCCAGTCGGAGTCCTACACCGCCATGAACGAGGTGCTGATCTGCGCCGCGATGGGCCACCGCCTCGACATCGCGTGGTGCGTCGCCGAGCGGCCGCTGGGAGAGCGCTGGCAGCGCGAGGTGTTCCACTCCACCTACCGGTTCGACCACGACCGCGAGGGCGCCTGGCTCAAGCAGGTCCTCGCCGACCTGTGACTGGTCGGCTCAGCGGCGCTTGAGAGGCTCCCACCACTCGCGGTGGTCGGTGTACCACTGCACGGTCGCGGCGAGGCCTTCGTCGAGCGTCCAGGCCGGCTCGTAGCCGAGCTCGGAGCGGATCTTGGACCAGTCCACCGAGTAGCGCCGGTCGTGCCCGAGCCGGTCGGGCACCTGGTCGACGCGGTCCCAGCCGGTGCCGGTGGCGTCGAGCAGCCGCTCGGTGAGCTCCTTGTTGGTCAGCTCGGTGCCGCCGCCGATGTTGTAGACCTCCCCGGCCCGGCCGCCGGCCAGCACCAGGTGGATCGCCCGGCAGTGGTCGTCGACGTGCAGCCAGTCACGGATGTTCCCGCCGTCGCCGTACAACGGCACGTTGAGCCCGTCGACGAGGTTCGTGACGAACAACGGGATGACCTTCTCCGGGAACTGGTAGGGCCCGTAGTTGTTCGAGCAGCGCGTCACCCGCACGTCGAGCCCGTGGGTGCGGAAGAACGCCCGGGCCAGCAGGTCGCTACCCGCCTTGGACGCGGAGTACGGCGAGTTCGGCTCCAACGGCTGGTCCTCGGCCCACGACCCCGACTCGATCGAGCCGTAGACCTCGTCGGTCGACACGTGCACGAACCGGTCCAGCTCGTGCCGCAGCGCCGCGTCGAGCAGCGTCTGGGTGCCGACCACGTTGGTCTTGACGAAGTCCTCCGCCCCGGCGATAGAGCGGTCCACGTGCGACTCGGCGGCGAAATGCACCACGGCGTCGACCTGTGCCATCAGCTCGTCGACCAGCACCGGGTCGCAGATGTCGCCCTGCACGAACCGCAGCCGGTCGTCGTCGCGGACCGGATCGAGGTTGGCGAGGTTGCCGGCGTAGGTCAGCTTGTCGAGCACCACCACCTGCTCAGGCACCACCTCGCTGCCCCACGCGCCGTCGAGCACGGACCGCACGTAGTGCGAACCGATGAATCCTGCCCCACCCGTCACCAAGATCCTCATGACGACCCATCCAAGCAGAGTCGGCTTGCCGCGCTCAGGCGGCGTCGACCTGCGCCCCGGCGCGGGCCGCGGCGCGGCGGCGCTCGACCCGGTCGGGGTGCAAGAAGATGAACCGTCGGAACGCGAAGAACCGCGCCGCGGTGCCCAGCACCAGGCCCACGCCGTTGGCGGCGATGTTGTCCGAGAGCGGGTCCTCGAGCCCCAGCACGTAGCGGCTGATGGCCAGGCAGCCGAGCGGGATGGCCATGGAGGCGGTGTTGATCGCGAAGTACGCCCACCGGCCGCCCGCCGCGCCGACGGTCTCGCGGTGGCGGAACGCCCAGGACCGGCTGCCTCGATAGCTGACGAACATGCCGATGGTGTTCGCGATCGCGAACGCCCACAGCGGCTGCTGGTTCAGCGGGCCGGGGCCGCCGAAGTAGCCGTGCACCAGCGCGTTGAAGATGACCAGCGCCACCAGCGTGGCGACCCCACCCACGGTGAGGAACTTGGTCACCTCCGCGAGGAAGTGCTGAAGACGGCGGCCCATGATGTGAAGGTTAATGGCACGCGCCAGTCGGTTATTCCACCGGCAGGCCGCGCCCCCGTGCGATCAGCATGCGCTGGACCTCGGAAGTGCCCTCGCCGATCTCCAGAACCTTCGCGTCGCGGTAGAAGCGCGTGACCGGGTACTCCTCCATGAAGCCGTACCCACCGAAGATCTGCGTGGCGATCCGGGTGGCGGTCACCGCGGACTCGGTCGCGTAGAGCTTGGCGACCGCGGCGGCCTGCTTGAACTCCTTCATCGGACGCCCCGCGTCCTTCATCGCCGCCGCCCGGTAGGTCAGCAGCCGCGACGCCTCGAGCATGACCTCGAGGTCGGCCACCTGGAAGGCCACGCCCTGCTTGGAGCCGATCGGCACCCCGAAGGTGGTGCGCTCGCCGGCGTACTGGACCGACATGTCGAGGCACGCCTGGATGCAGCCGACCGCGAGGGCCGCGATCGCGACCCGGCCGTCGTCGAGCGTCGCGAGGAACTGGGCGAAGCCGCGGCCGCGCTCCCCGAGCAGGTTGGCCTCCGGGACCCGGGCGTCGGTGAACGTCAGCGGGTGGGTGTCGGAGGCGTGCCAGCCGAGCTTGTCGTACGCCGGCTCCGCGACGAAGCCACGCGTCCCCGCAGGGACGATGATCGTGCTGATCTCGGCCTTGCCGGCGTCGGTCGTGCCGGTGCGCGCGGTGACCGTGACGACCGAGGTGATGTCCGAGCCGGAGTTGGTGATGAACTGCTTCGCGCCGTTGACCACCCACTCGCCGTCGACGAGCTCGGCCTTGGTCTTCGTGGCGCCCGCGTCGGAGCCTGCGCCGGGCTCGGTCAGCCCGAAGCCGGCGAGCGTGCGCCCGGCCACCAGGTCCGGCAGCCAGGTCTGCTTCTGCTCGTCGGTGCCGAAGGTCAGGATCGGGTTGATGCCCAGGCCGACCGCGGCCTCGAGCGTGATGCCCATCGACTGGTCGACGCGGCCGATTTCCTCGATGGCCAGGCACAGCGACGTGAAGCCGCCCTCCTCGCCGGTGAGCCCGGCGCCGCCGTACTCCTCGGGAGCGGTGAGCCCGAACAGCCCGAGGTCGCCCATCTTGTGCACGACGTCGGTCGGGAAGTGGTGCTTGCGGTCCCACTCGGCGGCGTGGGGCGCGATCTCGGCCTCGGCGAACTCGCGGACGCTGCGGCGGAAGGCCTCGTGCTCGGCGGAGAGCTCGTACGACACGGTCAGGGGTCCCTTCGTCACTTACGCTTACGTGAACGTAAGGACTCTAGGACGCTTACGCTACGGAAGCGCAAGAGGAGAGGGAGGCCGCCCTGACCGAGACCGAGCGGACCTGGACCATCACCGAGCTCGCGAGCGACTTCGGCACGACACTGCGCACGCTGCGCCACTACGAGGACGTCGGTCTGCTCTTTCCCGAGCGCCGCGGCACCGCCCGGGTGTTCCATGTCCGCGACCGGATCCGGCTGGAGCTGATCCTGCGCGGCAAGCGCCTCGGCTTCACGCTGCCGGAGATCGCCACGATCGTGAACATGTACGACGAGCAGCCGGGCGAGGCCGGCCAGCTGCAGTACCTGCTCGACCAGATCGAGGTCCGGCGCGAGGAGCTGGAGCAGCGGCGCCGCGACATCGCCGACACGCTCGCCGAGCTCGACGAGGTGGAGGCGCGGTGCCGGGCCGACCTGCGGAAGCTGGCAGCGCGATGACGCCCGGGTTCGAGGCCCGGCCGCTCACCCCCGAGACCTGGGCCGACTTGGAGACGCTGTTCGACCAGCCCGGCGGCTCGATCGTGCGCGGCTGCTGGTGCATGTACTACCGCAAGACCGGCAGGGTGTCGGTCGCCCGGGCCGCCGGCGCCGGCAACAAGCAGGCGTTGTGCGACCTCGTCGACGGCGGGACCGTGCCGGGCCTGGTGGGGTACCTCGACGGCTCCCCGGTCGGGTGGATCAGCCTCGGCCCTCGGGAGGACTACCTCAAGCTGGCGCGCTCGCGGATCATGAAGCCCGTCGACGACGCCGAGGTCTGGTCGATCGTCTGCACCTACGTGGCCAAGGCGCACCGCGGCCAGGGGCTGCAGCACCGGCTCCTGGCCGCCGCCATCGAGCACGCCCGCGGCCAAGGCGTCCGACTTCTCGAGGCCTACCCGGTCGACAGGCCGACGCGCAGCCACGACGACTTCATGTTCTTCGGCTCCCGCTCGCTCTACGAGCGCGCCGGGTTCCGCGAGGTGGTGCGCCGTTCCCCGACCCGGGTCGTCATGCGACGCCGGCTCCGGCCGAAGGTCAGCAGACCAGCGACGTAGCCTCGCCGAACGCGCAGGTCACCAGCTGCTGCAGGTTCACGTTCTCGGCCATGTGCTCCGGAGCCCGCATCGCCATCAGCACGGTCAGCAGCATCCCCTGGGCGACGAAGTCGCGGACCTGCTCAGCCGTCATGCCGCCGGCGCGAAGCAGTGCGACGATCTCGTCCATCGACGCGCGGGCGCGCTCACCGATCTCGTCGTTGTCACCGGCGGCGAAGCCGTGCAGCAGGACCAGCATCAACTCGCGATCCTCGAGCAGGTCGGTGTAGGCCGCGCCGAGGCGGGCCTGGTCCGCCTCGTCGTTCGGGTCGAAGGCACCGTCCTCGATCACGGCCGCGAACGCGTCACGGATCCGCGCGCCGGCCCGGGCGAACACCTCGAGGAACAGCGCCTGCTTGGTGCCGAAGATCCGCACCACGTAGGGCTGAGACACCCCGGCCTCGCGCGCGACCGCGTCCGTGCTGGTGCCGGCGAACCCGGTTCGCCCGAAGCACCGGGTCGCCGCGTCCAGGACGAGGGTGCGGCGCTCCTCACCCCGCATCCGGCTGCCGGAAGCGGCGGGGGTGGCGGGGGCTTCGGCCGGGGCGTTGCTGGCGGTCATGAGCAAAGATTATCAGTTGATTACTTAAAGGTCTTGACGAGTAATCGATCGATTACTTACCGTCGTCACCTCGGCTTGTAATCATTCGATGCCTTCTTGGAGACGCGATGTCCACCACCCTCCCCGACCTCGGCGCCGCCCCGTCCGGACCGGCCCTGCCCACGCCCACCGTCGCCCCCACCCGCGCCCGTCGGACCGTCCCGGTCTGGCTGGTCGTCCTCGCCGCCTCGCTGCCGATGTTCATGGCGACGCTCGACAACCTCGTGATGACCACCGCCCTGCCGGTGGTCCGCGCCGACCTCGGTGCCTCGGTCGGCCAGCTCGCCTGGTTCGTCAACGCCTACACCTTGGCGTTCGCCACCTTCATG
>JBQCEF010000627.1:0-3880 GCA_051960495.1 Nocardioides sp.
TTCGGCAAGGTGATGGGCGGCGGCTTCCCGGCCGCGGCGTTCGGCGGCCGCGCCGACGTGATGGCGATGCTCTCGCCGGAGGGGCCGGTCTACCAGGCGGGCACGCTCTCGGGGAACCCGGTCGCGACCACCGCCGGGCTCACCACCCTGCGGCTCGCCACCGACGAGGTGTACGACGGCCTCAACCGGGCCGCCGACCGGCTCGTCGACGAGCTGGAGGCCGCCCTCACCGCGGCCGGCGTCGCGCACGTCGTGCAGCGCGGCGGCACGATGTTCAGCGCCTTCCTCTTCGACGAGGCGCCGGAGTCCGTCCCCGACTTCGCCACCGCGAGCGGCCAGAACCTCGGCCGCTACAAGGCCTTCTTCCACGCCATGCTCGAGCAGGGCGTCTACCTGCCACCGAGCGCGTTCGAGGCGTGGTTCCTGTCCGCCGCGCACGACGACGCCGTCCTCGACCGGGTCGTCGCCGCACTGCCCGCAGCAGCCCGGGCCGCAGCCGCCGTGCCGGCGCTGCCCGCCGAAGGAGCCGTCACCGCATGAGCACCGAGACGACCGTCCACCTGCTGCGCCACGGTGAGGTCTACAACCCCGGCGGCATCCTCTACGGCCGCATGGACGGCTACCACCTCTCCGACCTCGGCAAGGAGATGGCCCAGCGGGTCGCGGACGCGGTGGGGGACCGCGACATCACCCACATCGTCGCCTCGCCGCTCGAGAGGGCCCAGGAGACGGTCGCGCCGCTGGCGAAGGTCCGCGGCCTCGACGTCGTCACCGACGCGCGCGTGATCGAGTCCGGCAACGTGTTCGCCGGCCAGCGGTTCGGCGTCAGCCGCAGCATCCTGCTCTCGCCGAAGGCGTGGCCGCACCTGTGGAACCCGTTCAAGCCGTCCTGGGGCGAGCCCTACAAGCAGGTTGCGGCGCGGATGATGGCCGCGGTGCACGACGCCCGCGAGGCGGCCGAGGGGCACGAGGCCGTCATCGTCTCCCACCAGCTGCCGATCTGGGTGACCCGGCTGCACGTCGAGGGCCGGTCGTTCCTGCACGACCCGCGCAAGCGGCAGTGCACGCTGTGCAGCCTGACCTCGCTGACCTTCCGCGGCGACAAGATCACCACGCTGCGCTACTCCGAGCCCGCCGCGGACCTGATCCCGGCCAAGGACCGGAGCGCGCCGTTCTCGGCCGGCGGCGCCCCGGAGCAGAACAAGCCGCCCGCCGGTGACGCCTGAGCCGATGCCTCGTTCACGCCCGCTCCGCACCACCCTCGCGACCCTGGCGCTCCTGATGGCGCCGGCCGCGCTCGCGGGCTGCTCGAACGACATCGGCAGCTCGGGCGACCAGGGGTACGTCGCGGGCCGCGGCATCATCACCACGCTGCCGGTCGCCGAGCGCAAGGAGCCCGGGGACGTGTCCGGGACGACCATCGACGGCGAGCCGCTCTCGCTCGCCGACTACGCCGGCCAGGTCGTCGTGGTGAACGTCTGGGGCTCCTGGTGCGCACCGTGCCGGGCCGAGGCGCCGATGCTCGCGAAGGCGGCCCGCGACCTCGCCGACCAGGACGTCGCGTTCCTCGGCATCGACAGCCGCGACCCGAGCAAGACCGCGGCCCGCGCGTTCGTGCGCCGGTTCGACATCCCCTACCCGAGCATCTACGACCAGCAGGGCCGCACGCTGCTGGCCTTCCGTGGCACGCTGACCCCGAACGCCATCCCCAGCACGGTGATCATCGACCGGCAGGGCCGCGTCGCCGCCAGCGTGCTCGGCGAGATCAGCCGGACCACGCTCTACGACCTGGTCGAGGAGGTCTCCGGCACGTGAACGACCTGGCCGAGCTGTTCCGCGACACGGTGCTCTCCGGGTCGCTGGTGCTCGCCCTGCCCGTGGCCGCGGTCGCGGGCCTGGTGTCGTTCTTCTCCCCGTGCGTCGTACCCCTGCTGCCCGGCTATCTCTCCTACGCCACCGGGCTGTCCGGTGCGGACCTCGCGAACGGTCGCCGCGGCCGGATGGCGCTCGGCAGCCTGCTGTTCGTGCTCGGCTTCTCGTTCGTGTTCGTCGCGCTCGGCACGCTGTCCGGGGCGCTCGGCGACTGGCTGTGGGAGTACATGCGCACGATCAGCGTCGTGCTCGGCGTGATCACGATCCTGGTCGGGATCGCGTTCCTCGGCGCGCTGCCCTGGCTGCAGCGCGACGTCCGCTTCCACAAGGTCCCGGCCGTCGGCCTGGCCGCCGCGCCGCTGCTCGGCGTGCTGTTCGGGCTCGGCTGGACGCCCTGCATCGGCCCGACGCTGGCCGCGGTGTCCACCCTGGCGATGAACGAGGGGACCGCGGGCCGCGGTGCCCTGCTCAGCGGCGCCTACTCGCTCGGGCTCGGCATCCCGTTCATCCTCGCCGGGCTGGCGTTCCGCCGGATGCTCGGCGCGGTCTCGTGGGTGCGTCGCCACCAGGTCTGGGTCACCCGGATCGGCGGGGTGATGCTGATCGTGGTCGGCCTGCTGCTCGTGACCGGGCTGTGGGACCAGTGGGTGGCGGAGATGCGCGGCTGGGTCGGCGGCTACGAGGTGGTCCTGTGAGCGCACCAGTGTCCACCGCCAAGGCGGGCGGGGCCGCCGACAACCCCACGCCGCCGTCGGCGCCGCCGGCCCTCGGCCCGGTCGAACTCGGTCGCTGGGCGTGGCGGCAGCTGACCTCGATGCGCACCGCGCTGGTGCTGCTGTTCCTGCTCGCGCTGGCGGCCGTGCCCGGCTCGGTGGTGCCCCAGCGCAACATCGACGCGGTCGCCGTACGTAACTGGCACGAGCAGCACCCCCAGCTCGCGCCGGTGTACGACGCGCTCGGGCTGTTCGACGTCTACGGCTCGCCCTGGTTCGCGGCCGTCTACATCCTGCTGATGGTCTCGCTGGTCGGCTGCGTGCTGCCGCGGCTGAAGGTCTACTGGAAGGCGATGCGGGCCCGGCCGCCCCGGGCGCCGCGCAACCTCTCGCGCCTGCCGGAGTCCCGGACGTTCACGCTCGACGAGACGCCGGACGCCGCGCTCCAGCGGGCCGCCGCGGTGCTGCGGCAGCGACGCTACCGGGTGGAGGAGGCGACCGACTCCGTGGCGGGGGAGCGGGGCTACCTGCGCGAGGCCGGCAACCTGGTCTTCCACTTCTCGATCCTCGTGGTGCTCGTCGGCTTCGCGCTCGGCCAGCTCTACGGCTACAAGGGCGGCGTGATCACCGTCGTCGGGCAGGGCTTCTCCAACTCGCTGAGCCAGTACGACGACTTCGCCCCCGGTTCGCTCTTCGACCCCGACCAGCTCGCGCCGCTGAACCTGACCGTCGAGGACTTCCACGTGAAGTTCCTGACCAGCGGCCCCAACATGGGCCAGCCCGAGACCTTCGACGCCGACCTGTCCTACTCCGAGAAGCCGGGCGGGCCGGAGAAGTCCTACGACCTCGCGGTCAACCACCCGCTCTCGCTCGACGGGGTCAGCGTGTTCCTGGTCGGCCACGGCTACGCGCCGGTGGTCACGGTCCGCGACGGCAACGGCGACGTCGCCTACAAGGGCCCGGTCGTGTTCCTGCCCCAGGACAGCTCGTTCGCCTCCTTCGGCGTGATCAAGGTCCCCGACGCGGCGCCGAAGCAGCTCGGGTTCGAGGGGTTCTTCCTGCCGACCTACGGCTTCACGATGGCCCGCGGCCCGTTCTCGCAGTTCCCCGACGCGCTCGACCCGGTGCTGTCGCTGGTCCCCTACTCCGGCGACCTCGGGCTCGACGACGGCAGCCCCCAGTCGGTCTACGAGCTCGACAAGGACGGCCTCGAGCCGTTCGCGAGCAAGGACGCCTCGCGTGGCGCCAACGCCCGGGTGAAGCTGTCGCCCGGCGACGTCGTGCAGCTACCCAAC
>JBQCEF010000628.1:0-3910 GCA_051960495.1 Nocardioides sp.
ACGCCGCAGCCGCGCGCGGCGACGTTCACGCGGCCGACCTCGACGCCGTCCATCATCTGGTAGAAGCCGCGGCCGGGCTGGCCGCCGAGGATCTGGTCCGCTGCGATCTTGTGGCCCTCGAACACCATCTCGGTGGTGTCGACGCCCTTGTAGCCCATCTTGTCGATCTTGCCGGGGATCGTGACGCCCTGGGCGGTCTCGCCGAAGCCCGGCTCCTTCTCGACCAGGAACGTCGTCATGTTCTTGTAGACCGAGTCCGCGCCCTCGTCGGTCTTCACCAGCACCGCGATCAGGTTCGCCGAGCCGCCGTTGGTCAGCCACATCTTCTGGCCGGTGATCGTGTAGTCGCCGTCGTCGCCGCGCACGGCCTTGGTCTTGATCGCCGACACGTCGGAGCCGCAGCCCGGCTCGGACATCGAGAACCCGCCGCGCACCTCGCCGGTCGCCATCCGCGGGAGGTACTTCTGCTTCTGCTCCTCGGTGCCGTGCTGCAGCAGCATGTAGGCCACGATGAAGTGGGTGTTGATGATGCCCGAGACGCTCATCCAGCCGCGGGCGATCTCCTCCACCGCGAGGGCGTAGGTCAGCAGCGACTCCCCCAGCCCGCCGTACTCCTCGGGGATCATCAGCCCGAAGAGCCCGAGCTCCTTGAGCCCCTCGACGATCTCGGTCGGGTACTCGTCCTTGTGCTCGAGGTCGGTCGCGACCGGGATGATCTTCTCGTCCACGAACGCGCGGACGGTCTTGAGGATCTCTTCCTGGATGTCGCTGAGACCCTCGGTCTCACAGAGGCGGCCCATCGGTGTGTCCTTCCAGACGTGCGCGTACGAGGTCGCCTGAGTATCACCGATCGGGCCACCCGGCGCTATGAGCGAAAGCACACCGCCGGACAGGTCACGCCTTCGCCCACTTGCGTACGACGTGCGCGAGGCCGGCGACCGCGGCGTCGAGCTGTTCCTGCTCGCCGATCCGGTCCGGCCGCACGCCCTTCACCGGCACGGGCCGGAGCTCCTCGAGGTCGCCGACGACGCGGACGCCGAGCGACTCGAACTCGTCGATCATCCGCTTCGCGGCCCGGCGGACCCAGCGCTCGTCGAACCCGATGGTCGGCTCCTCCGACTTGCGCCGCGAGAGTCCCTGCTTGGCCAGCCGGTGCTTCACGAACCGGTTGTACTTCGCGTTCGGCAGGGCGCCGTCCTGCTCCAGCGCGATGTTGAGCGCCCGGACGACCAGCGTGGAGGCCGCCCCGAGCGAGGGGTTGCTGCGCGTGGCCGGCGTGCACGTCTCCGGGGCGATCCCGACCACCGAGCAGAACCGCTGCCACAGCAGGTCGGGGGCGGCGCCGGGGTGCGGCACGGTGACGACGGAGAACCGTTCTCGGCCCACCGCCTCGACCCAGCGGCGCGCGATGTCGGGGGTGTCCATGTGCCGCCAGAAGCGTCGTCCGTTGCCCTTGGCGCGGCCTCGTCCGGCGCCGGAGCGGACGAGCTCGAGGTAGTCCGGCCAGCTCCACGTCGCGCCGTTCTGGATCTCCTCCTGCCACATCGCCGGGATGTTGCGCCCGAGGTCGCGCACGGTGAGCACCACGTGCACCTCCGCGGGCTCGAGCGTGTCGAGCAGGCGCCGGATCTTCGGCGGCGGGGTCGGGCCGAGGAACTCCATCGACACGATCGCGGTGCCCGGCCAGGCCGCGATCTCGTCGGTGATCCGCTGCCACGCGCCGACCACCTTCTTGGGCTTCTTGCCGTCGCGCTTCTGCTCGAGCACGTCGATGACACCGCGCACCTGGTCGCGCCAGCGCCGGCCCGGGAACAGCACCTGCTGCTCGGCGAGCGCGGCCCGGTTGGCGTCGAGCGTGGCCTGCACGAAGCTCGTGCCGGACTTCATCGCGCCGATGTGCAGGAAGACCTTCTCAGCCACGGTCGGCTCCCCTCCGGACGAGGCGGCGCGCGGCCCGGACGGCCCGACCGGCCTGCGCGCGCAGCCTGGCGGTTCCGCGCCCGCCCCCGGCCGGGCCTCGCCCTGGCGCGGCCTTCCGGGCCTCGTCGCGCTCCTGCGTCACGCTCCGCAGGTCCGTCATCATCGCCGCGATCGTCGCGGTGGCAGCGGCGAGCATCTCGGTGTCGGTCACCGAGTCGGGGTGCCTGCGCTGCGGCAGGTCGACCGGCGTGCGCAGGTCGGCCACGTCGCCGATCACGTCGTACCCCTGCTGTGCCACGAAGTCGGCCGCCCGCTCGCCCCGCTCGCGCAGCACCGCGACCCGCTCCGGTGACGGCCAGAACTTCTCGCCCTTGCGCGGCACGAGCTTGCCCTGGGCGAGGTAGCCCCGGATCCACTGGCCGCGGTCGACCGCCCGGCCGAAGCCCTCGAGGTCGCCGTTGACCCGGCGCAGCATCTCGACCTCGACGACACCGAGCGACACGTTTGCCTCCGAGGACGACGCGTCGCAACGACTCGCGTCGATCCCGACCAGCTCGGCGAAGCGCAGCCACAGCGTCTCGCGCGGCTCGGTCGGCTTCGGCAGCGGGAGGATGTGCACCCGCTCGGGCGGCAGCGATGCTCCCCAGCGACCGAGCACGTCGGCGAGGTCCATCGAGCCCCAGTCCCACTCGTCGTGCGGGTTGGTCTCCTCGCGCGCCGGGTAGCCGTCGATCGGGGTGGTCGACCCGTTCTTGACGAACTCCTGCCAGCGGGCGGTGACCAGGCTGACGGTGTCGCGGGCGGTGACGACGACGTGGACCTCGGTGCCCGCGAGCTCGGCCATCGCGCGGCCCGCCTGCTCGGCGGTCGCGCCGGCGAAGAACTCGTGGCTGACGATCGCGGTGCCGTCCCAGGCGTTGACCTGGTCGCGCAGCACCTTCCAGGCGTGTGGGGCGCGCGGGCCCCGCCGGTCGATCTTGGGGTCCTCGCGGACCACGCCGCTGGCCCACAGGTGCTGGCGCGGCCCGAACCCGGGCAGCAGCACGCCCTGCCGGCGCAGCTCGTCCTTGTTGTTCCACAGGATCGTCTGCAGGTACGTCGTACCGGTCTTGGGCAGGCCGACGTGGAAGTAGGTGGTGGACGCCATCGGGTCGACTCACAGACCCTTGCTGTAGCGCTCCATGACCTCGGCGACCCTGGCCTCGTCACGCTGGGCGACCGGCAGCAGCAGCTCGCCGACCACGTCGGTCAGCTCAGCGAGCCGCAGGTTGAGCTGGCGGCACTCCTGGACCTCCTGCTCGAGCACCTCGACCCGGTCACGCAGGTCCTCGACCTGGCGGCCCGCGGACAGCGACGCCACCCGGCGTGCCGCCCCCTTGCCCTTCGCGCGGAGCCGTTGCTTCATCGATCCCATGTGCCCACCATTCGACAGGTACGACGCCCCGACGGGCCGTCGAGCTTGACCTTCTTGACCACGCGGCCGCCCCGCGCCTCGATCTCCTCCTGGACCAGGTGCACCGGGAGGGCGCGCAGGTGGTTGCGGCGGGCGAAGTCGTCCTCGCCGCGCCGCACCAGGAACTCCAGGTAGAGCCGGCCGCCGCCGGCGAGCATCATCTGGCAGGCACGCCACAGGTGGGCGCGGCCGACCGGGTCGGTGCCCTCCGCGACGTGGCGCACCGTCACCGACTTGGGCCCGTCCTCGTGGGCGAGCCGTGCGGACTCGGCGAGCACCGAGCGCAGCTCGCACAGGTTCAGGTGCCGGAACTCGACCGGCAGGTCCTTCTCGGCCGCGACCTTCGCCGCCTTCCGGCTCGCCCGGGCCACGTAGTCGAGGCCGACCACCCGTGAGCCGCGCTCGGCCAGCCACAACGCGTCGGCGCCGCGGCCCGAGCCGATGTCGACGACGAACGGCAGCCGGCCCTTGGCCTGCTGGTGCACCCACGCCACGAAGTCGGAGTGCTCCAGGGGCACGTCCTGCGACCCGGGTCCC
>JBQCEF010000629.1:0-2221 GCA_051960495.1 Nocardioides sp.
TCAGTCGATGCGCCGGAATCGCAGCAGGGGACGATTCCGGCGCTTCGCCGTCTCCGGCGGTTGCTCGAGCCGGCCGCGCCCGGGCCGGACGCTCAGCCCAGCAGCGCGTCGTACGCCGCGGGGCTCGAGTCGCGCAGGAACTCCGCGCACCGGGTCGCCTCCGGCGCCTCGCCGATCCGGTCCGCCGCGGTCGCCAGCGCGGCCAGGGCCCGGAGAAAACCGCGGTTCGGATCGTGCTCCCACGGCACCGGCCCGTGTCCCTTCCACCCGTTGCGGCGCAGCAGGTCCAGGCTGCGGTGGTAGCCGACCCGGGCGTAGGCGTAGGCGGTCACGTCGTCCACGTCGTCGTCGGCCAACGCCTGCTCGGCCAGGGTGGCCCAGGCGATCGGCGACTCGGGGTGGCGGCGGACCACCTCGGCGGGCGCTGTGCCGTCGAGCTCCGCCGCGGCGGGGTCCTCCGGCAGGTGCGTGGGCGGGGGGCCGGCCATCAGGTCCTGGAACGTCATGGCGCCATTGTGCCCACGCGCCCACCGAGCCCGGGACGGGGACGTCGTATGGCCCGGACGGGCGGCTCCCGGATTCACCTGGGGAGTGCAACGATTGTCGGCATGCCCGCCTCCCCCGCGAACCCGCTCGACGACCCCGACTTCCGCCCGTGGCCGGCGCTGTGGGCCCTGTGCCTCGGCTTCTTCATGATCCTGGTGGACTCCACGATCGTCTCGGTGGCGACGCCGGCGATCATGCGCGGCCTCGACGCCGGCGTCTCGGAGGTCGTCTGGGTGACCAGCGCCTACCTGCTGGCCTACGCCGTACCGCTGCTGATCACCGGTCGGCTCGGTGACCGGTTCGGCCCGAAGAACCTCTACCTCCTCGGGCTCACCGTGTTCACGATCGCGTCGGTGTGGTGCGGGCTCACCAACGACATCTCGATGCTCATCGCGGCAAGGGTGCTCCAGGGCCTCGGCGCGTCGATGATGACCCCGCAGACGATGGCGGTGATCACCCGGATCTTCCCGGCCGCCCAGCGCGGCCAAGCGATGGGGCTGTGGGGTGCCACCGCGGGGGTCGCGACGCTCGTCGGCCCGATCCTGGGCGGCGTGCTGGTCGACTCGCTCGGCTGGGAATGGATCTTCTTCATCAACGCCCCGGTCGGCGTGGTCGGCTTCGTCCTCGCCTGGCGGCTGGTGCCCGCGCTGCCCACGCACGTGCACAGCTTCGACCTCTTCGGCGTCGCGCTCAGCGGCATCGGCATGTTCTGCCTGGTGTTCGGCATCCAGGAGGGCCAGACCTACGACTGGAGCGCGGGGATCTGGCTGCTGATCGCGGCCGGCGTGGTGGTGTTCGGCGCGTTCGTGGTGTGGCAGGGCCGCCAGCGACGCGAGCCGCTGGTGCCGCTCAGCCTGTTCCGCGACCGCAACTTCTCCCTGGCCAACGTCGCCATCACCACCGTGGGGTTCTCGATCACCGCGATGGCGTTCCCGCTGATGCTCTACGCCCAGGTGGTGCGCGGCCTGAGCCCGACGGAGGCGGCCCTGCTGCTGGTGCCCATGGCGGTCATCTCCGGTGCACTGGCGCCGTACGTCGGCCGGCTGGTCGACCGGGTGCACCCCCGCATCGTCGCCGGGATCGGGCTGCTCTGCTTCCCGGTGTCGCTGGCCTGGCTCAGCCGGGTGATGACGCCGGAGGCCGCGACGTGGGAGCTGCTGCTGCCGATCGCGCTGCTCGGCGTCGCGAACGGCTTCACCTGGTCGCCGCTGAGCACCAGCGCGACCCGCAACCTCCCGATGAACCGGGCCGGAGCCGGCTCGGGGGTCTACAACACCACCCGCCAGGTCGGCGCGGTGCTGGGCAGCGCCTCGATCGCGGTGCTGATGGAGGCACGGCTCGCGGCCGAGCTCCCCGGAGGGGGCGGGGGTGCCGCCGGACCGATGGCCGGCGCGCTGCCGCCCGCCCTGCACGACGGGTTCGCCGCCGCGATGGCGACCTCGATGCTGCTGCCGGCCGCGGTGCTGCTGATCGGCTGGGTGGCGGCGCTGTGCTTCGAGGCGCCCCACCACCTGCGCCGACCGGCCCCGGAGGCGGAGCCGGCGCAGACCGCCGCCGGCTGAAACAGACCGGCGGGGGGGGGGAAACCCAGAAGCAACACGAGAAGAAGGGAAACAAACCGGGGAGGGGGCCCCACCAAAAAAAAATTAAAATACACAACAAATCAACGCTGGGG
>JBQCEF010000630.1:0-8365 GCA_051960495.1 Nocardioides sp.
CACCGACATAGGTCGCCCGGGTGGTCTGCTGAAGATGTCGAACACATGTTCGATCACGGCGTATGATCTCGGCATGGTCCAGCAGCCCGACGAGCCCGTGGCCCGGGCGGTCGCGCCACCCGGGTGGCCGCGGCAGGTCCGGCCGCCCGGCGCGCCGGGCTGGGAGCACACCGCCGTGGCCTGGCTGCTGGACATCTGCCCGCCCGAGTTCCGGTCCTACCCGGTGCTGCGCCGCCACGACGCGGTGCTGGCCCGGTTCGCCGTCCTGCACGTCGAGGCCTGCCAGGCGGCGGTCCGCCAGGGGCTCAGCGAGGCGCGGGCGACGCTGCGAGACGTCGCCGCCCCCGGGGTCGTGGAGGCCGCCGTCGAGACCTGGCAGGCCGAGTCGGCCCGGTTGCTCGCGGAGCGGCGGGCCGTGGGACTGGTGGAGGAAGCCCTGCGCGGCCGCCGGTTCGTCGCCCGGCTGTAGCCGGCCGTCAGCGGTGGCCGATCGGCCGGCTGTAGTTGTCCCAGACGAACGCGAAGTGCTTGGCGTAGGCCCGGTAGGCGCCGTTGCGGGGGATCCGCACGGTCATCTCGTCGTTGTGCAGGGACTGGTCGGACCAGTTCTCCGAGCCCGTCCAGACGATGCGCTGCGGCCCGCCCGCCCAGGTGCCGTCGACCGTCATCCACTTCTCGTGGGTGAAGTGCTCCCACGGGGTCTCGCCGAACCCGGTCTCGCGGTCGTTGTCGGTGTTGAAGTCCGGCGTCCGGAGGACGGCGCCGCCGTTGCGCAGGATCGTGCGGATGTGCGGGCCGCCGCCGCTGAGCAGGGCGCGCACGATGCAGCCCTTGCGGGCCAGGCCGGCCACCCGCTTGGCCAGGTAGCGACCGCGGTCGCCGTTCCAGGAGTACATCGTGATCCGCAGGATCGTGTGGCCGTTGCGGCCATAGCCGGCCGGGGCCCGGCAGCCGATCTGGTCCAGGCGCTGGGCGATCGGGTCCTGGGCCCGGGAGGCGCCGACCAGCGGTCCGAACTCCGTGACCAGGTCGCCCTCGGTGGAGACCGAGTAGGGCTGCGCGACCCGCCGGTCCTCCGCGAGCTGGCGGATGATGTCGCTGTAGGCGGCGAAGAAGCCGGGCTTCTCCACGAGCGTGAACAGGTCGTTCCAGTGCACGTTCGCGGCGTAGGTGGCCAGGTTGTTGGAGCCGAACATGATCACGTTCCGCGCCTTGCCCGCCCGCGAGAACATGTAGATCTTGTCGTGCTGGTTGCCCGCGCCGTACCGGCAGGAGCGGTAGCAGACCTTGATGAAGCTCGGCTCGGCGTACGGCGGCTTGCCGCTGGACTTCTTGCGGGGGTGGCACGCGTCGCCGTAGTGCGGGTCGATGTCGGAGCCCAGCAGCCGCTGCATGCGGCGCACCTGGCCCGAGATCCAGTTGTCGTTGATCACGATCTGCACGGCCACGTGGCGCCTGCAGGCGCGGGTCAGGGCGTCGCCGATGTCGCGGCGGTTGAACGAGTAGACCGCGATGCGGATCACCTCGCCGCGCGGGGTGCTGTCGATGGTGCGGCGGATCTTGATCGCCAGCGCGTTGCGCTGCACCCGCCCACCCCAGGGGTTGTTGAACGCGGCGCCCGGTTCCGGGGTGTACGCCGAGGCCGCGGCCGTGGTCGCGCCGCTCCCCACGAGCAACACGATGGTGAGCATGGCCAGGCAGAACCGCTTGAGCACGAAGACGTCCCCCGAGTCGTGGATGTGGTGGGCTCGTCACAGTTAACACTGGAATCGAGACGGACCTTCACACAAGGTGCACACCGTCGCCGAACCGTCACCTGAGTGGCCCCTCTAGACTGGAACGCTGAGGCCGCTGCGAGCGGGCATTCAACGCATCGACTCATGGGCATCGATTTCGAGGAGGCCGCTGGATGGGACTGCTGGACCGGATCACCGGCCCACGTGACCTGCGCGACCTGGGGGACGACCAGCTCACCGAGCTCGCCGCCGAGATCCGGGACCGGCTCGTCGCGACGTGCTCGCCGCGCGGTGGGCACCTCGGGCCCAACCTCGGCGTGGTCGAGCTGACCCTGGCCATCCACCGCACCTTCGACTCCCCGACCGACCGGGTGGTCTTCGACACCGGCCACCAGGCCTACGTGCACAAGATGGTGACCGGCCGGGCCGGCGACTTCGACAGCCTGCGCCAGGAGGGCGGCCTCTCGGGCTACCCGAGCCAGGCCGAGTCCGCTCACGACATCGTCGAGAACTCCCACGCCTCGACGGCCCTGTCCTACGCCGACGGGCTGGCCAAGGCCTACGCGATCCGCGGCGAGGACCGCTACGTCGTGGCCGTCGTCGGTGACGGCGCGCTCACCGGCGGGATGTCCTGGGAGGCGCTGAACAACATCGCGGCCGCGCAGGACAGCAAGCTCGTGATCGTGGTCAACGACAACGGCCGGTCCTACACCCCGACGGTCGGCGGCCTCGCCAACCACCTGACCACCCTGCGCACGAGCCCGCGCTACGAGCAGGTGCTCGACCTGGTGAAGAAGCGTCTCAACGGTGTGCGTGGCGTCGGCCCGGCCGTCTACGACGCGCTGCACGCGGTGAAGAAGGGGATGAAGGACGCCCTCGCTCCGCAGGGCCTATTCGAGGACCTCGGGTTTAAGTACGTCGGCCCGTTCGACGGGCACGACCGGCTCGCGGTGGAGCACGCGCTCGCGCAGGCCAAGCGGTTCAACGGCCCCGTGATCGTGCACGTGATGACCAAGAAGGGCTTCGGGTACGACGCGGCCGAGCGTCACGAGGCCGACCAGTTCCACTCGCCCGGCCCCTTCAACGTCGAGACGGGCGAGGAGAACCCGAAGGGCCGGATCTGGACCGACGTCTTCGCCGAGGAGATGGTGGCGCTCGGCGGCGAGCGCAAGGACCTCGTCGCGATCACCGCCGCCATGCTCCACCCGGTGGGCCTGCACCTGTTCGCGGCGAAGTACCCCGAGCGCGCCTTCGACGTCGGGATCGCCGAGCAGCACGCCGCGACGTCGGCGGCCGGGCTCGCCATGGGCGGGCTGCACCCCGTCGTCGCGGTCTACGCCACCTTCCTCAACCGGGCCTTCGACCAGGTGCTGATGGACGTGGCGCTGCACAAGTGCGGCGTCACCTTCGTGCTGGACCGGGCCGGCGTGACCGGGGACGACGGCGCCAGCCACAACGGCATGTGGGACATGTCGGTTTTCCAGGTCGTGCCCGGCCTCCGGATCGCCGCCCCGCGCGACGGCGCCCGGCTGCGCGAGCTGCTCCGCGAGGCCGTCCAGGTCTCCGACGCGCCGACCATCGTCCGGTTCCCCAAGGGCCCGCCGATCGCCGACGTGGAGGCGGTCGACCGCGCGGGTGGCTGCGACGTGCTCGTGCGACGCGGCGCCAAGGACGTGCTGATCGTCGGGGTCGGGTCGATGGCCTCGGTGTCGGTCGACGTGGCGGACCGGCTCGCCGCCCAGGGGATCGGCGTCACCGTGGTGGACCCGCGGTGGGTCAAGCCGGTCGACCCCGCGCTGGTCGACCTCGCCCGCGAGCACCGGCTGGTGGTCAGCGTGGAGGACAACGGCATCGTCGGCGGTTGCGGCTCCGTGCTGCTGCAGACCCTCAACGAGCACCGCGTCGAGACGCCGGTGCGCGTGCACGGCATCCCGCAGGAGTTCCTCTCGCACGCGAAGCGCGCCGCGATCCTCGAGCGGTGCGGGCTGACCGCCCAGGCGCTCGCACGCAGCATCGTCGAGGACGTCACCGCGCTCGACCGCGGCAGCTCGCTCATCGACGTCGACTGACCCGGGCGCCGTACATCCGGAGCGCTATAGGCCGCCGGACGTATGACGTCCGAGCGAGGTCACAGGTCGCGCTGGACCGCCTCCGGCTCCTCGCCCGACCAGCGCCAGATGTTGAGGATGGCCAACCCCAGGCCGCCCCACAGCACGAGCATGGCGACAACCATCATCACGATCGCGGACGTGGACATCACACCGCCTCCTCTCGGTCGCTGTAGAACGTCTCGGGGTCTTCCAGGGACGTCTCCGGGCGCCATCGCATCCGCGACGCCAGCACGCCAAGGACAGCGACGGCGACCGCGACGCCCCAGCCGAGCGTGTTGAGCATCCAGGTCGGGTAGCCCTCGTAGGGCGTCTGGAGGTTGTCGATCAGCTCCTGGACCAGGATGAACGCCAGTGCAGCGGGGGTGATCACGCCGATCAGGACCTGCCACCAGGCGCCGAGGTGGACCGACCCGTCGCGGTTCATGTGGCTGCGCAGCAGGCCGGTCTTGCGGAAGACCCACGACAGCAGGAACGCGCTGAGCACGGCGACGAGCAGGATGCCGAACCGGTTGATGAAGTGGTCGATGATGTCGAGCACGAAGACGCCGGTCGTGGTGCCCAGCAGGACGGTGCTGATCACGGCAGCCGGGACGCCGACCGCCATGGTGGCCCCGACCCGGGTCATCTCGAACTTGTCGCGCACCGCGGAGATCACCACCTCGATGACGCTGACCAGCGAGGTCAGGCCGGCGAAGACCAGCGAGCCGAAGAACAGCACGCCGATCAGCGCACCGGCGGGCGCCTCGTTGATGATCGCGGGGAAGGCGACGAACGCCAGCCCCAGCCCGTCGGTCGCCACCTTGTCGACCGTGGTCCCGGACGCGTTGGCCATGAAGCCGAGCGCGGCGAAGACCCCGATGCCGGCGAGCAGCTCGAAGCCCGAGTTGGCGAAGCCCACGACGAGCCCGGACCCGGTCATGTCGCTGCGGCGCCCGACGTACGACGAGTAGGTGATCATGATGCCGAAGCCGACCGACAGCGAGAAGAAGATCTGACCGAACGCGGCCACCCACACCCCGGTCTCGCCGAGCGCACCCCAGTCCGGCCGGAACAGCGCGTCGAGGCCCTCGGCGGCGCCGGGGAGCGTGATCGCGGCGACCACCAGCGCGATGAAGGTCAAGAACAGCACCGGGATGAAGATCACCGAGGTCGCGCCGATGCCCTTCTGCACGCCCAGCGCCATGATCACCAGGACCACGACCCAGACCAGCACCAGCGGCACCACCACTCCCGGCACGAAGTCGAGGCTCACGCCCGGGTCGCCGGCCTGCAGGTAGTCGCCGAAGAGGAAGCCCTCGGGGTCGGAGCCCCAGGCCTTGTCCAGCGAAAACAGGGTGTACCTCGCGGCCCAGGCGATCACCGCCGCGTAGTAGACCGCGATCACGAAGCAGATGCCCACCTGCCACCAGCCCAGCGACTCCGCGTGCTTGCTGGCCCGGCGGAACGACAGCGGCGCCGAGCCGCGGAACCGGTGGCCGAGCCCGTAGTCGAGCAGGAGGAACGGCAGCCCGGCGGTCAGCAGCGCCACGATGTAGGGGATGAGGAAGGCGCCGCCGCCGTTCTCGTAGGCGACGTAGGGGAAGCGCCAGATGTTGCCCAGCCCCACGGCGGACCCGATCGCGGCGAGGATGAAGACCTTGCGCGAGGAGAACGCGCCACGGTGCTTCTCGGCGTGGTCGGTGTGAGTGCTCATGGCTGCTCCCTCTCCGTGCCGGGCGTGCGTATGCGGGGACAGCATGCCAGACGGCTCCGCCCCTCGGCCTCCCAGTCCGCAGCGGTGCCGGATCTCGGTCGCAAGACCGATGTGCGGGGGTCTTCCATGTCCTACGGTCGTCCTCGTGACCGACCGGACCTCCTGGGTGCCGCCGCGACTCGACATCGCGATCGCGGCGCTGTTCGTCGCGCTGTCGCTCGCCGAGGTGTTCGTCAACGGGACGGTGCGCTCGCCGCTGGAGCACGTTGTGGTCACCGGGATCGCGATGTCCGCGCTCGCCTGGCGGCGCCGGTTCCCGATCGCGGTCGCGGTACTGGTGATCTGCTCCAACGTGATCACCAACCCGCAGGGGGAGTTCACCGTCCTGCTCAGCCTGGTGCTGGTCTCCTTCACCGTCGGTGCGGAGACGGAGCCGCCACGGAGCTACCTCGGGCTCGCCGCCGTCCTGGTGCCGTTCATGGCGGCCATGATCCGGGCCGGTCTGGTGCCCAGCGACATCGCGGCCGCGCTGGTCTTCCTCGTCGGCCCGTGGGCGGTCGGCACGCTGGTGCGCCAGCGATCCGCGCACGCCGCGGAGGCGGTATCCCGGGCCGAACGGCTCGAGCGGGAACAGGAGCTGCAGGCGACGCTCGCCGCGGCGGCGGAGCGGACCCGGATCGCACGCGAGCTGCACGACATCGTGTCCCACTCGATCAGCGTGGTGACGATCCAGACCCAGGCCGTACGACGCCGCCTCGGTCCCGAGCACGCCGCCGAGGCCGCCGACCTGGCCGCGGTGGAGGCGACCGCGCGGGAGGCCCTCGCGGAGATGCGCCGGCTGTTCGGGGTGCTGCGCGCCGACGGCGAGTCCGCCTCGCTGACACCGCAGCCCGGCCTGGCCGAGCTCGACCGGCTCGTGACGAAGGTCGGGTCCGGCGACCTGGCGGTCCGCCTGGAGGTCGAGGGGGAGCCCTACGCCCTGCCGCCCGGGCTGGACCTGGCGGCGTATCGGATCGCCCAGGAGGGACTGACCAACGCGCTGCGGCACTCCGGCGCCACCGAGTCGTGCGTCCGGGTCCGCTACGGCGACCGGCACGTCGACGTGGAGGTGCTCGACAACGGGCGCGGGCTGCCCGCCACGCGGCCCGCTGGCGCGGCCGCGACCGGTCACGGCCTGGTCGGGATCCGGGAGCGGGTCGCGCTCTACGACGGTACGGTCGAGCTCTCGCGCGGGCCGGCCGGTGGAGTCCGGTTGGCCGCGCGGCTGCCGGTGGGGGAGGCACTGACATGACGACGACGCTGGTGATCGCCGACGACCAGGGCATGGTCCGGGCCGGCTTCCGCTCGCTGCTCGACGGCGAGCCCGACCTCGAGGTGGTGGGGGAGGCGGCCAACGGCGAGGACGCCGTGGAGGTGGTGACCCGCCTGGTGCCCGACGTCACGCTGATGGACATCCGGATGCCCGTGCTCGACGGCATCGCGGCCACCCGGCGGCTCCTCGAGGCCGGGGTCGAGACCCGGGTGCTCGTGCTGACCACCTTCGACCTCGACGAGTACGTCTTCGAGGCGCTGCGCGCTGGCGCCTCCGGCTTCCTGCTCAAGGACGCCCCGGCGGACGAGCTGGCGGCGGCGATCCGGGTCGTGGCCTCGGGGGACTCGCTGCTCGCGCCGGGCGTGACCCGTCGGGTGATCGACGCGTTCGTACGGCGTGCCGCTCCCGCTCCCGCGGCCAAGGACGACCGGCTGTCGCTGCTGACCCCGCGCGAGCTCGAGGTGCTCGGCCTGCTCGCGCGCGGGCTCTCGAACCTCGACATCGCGCAGCGGCTGTTCGTCTCCGAGGGCACCACGAAGACCCACGTGAGCAACGTGCTGATGAAGCTCGGCCTGCGCGACCGGGTGCAGGCGGTGATCTTCGCCTACGAGAACGGCGTGGTCGTGGCCGGCGAGCAGCGGGCCGCGGATCCGTCGTACGACTGACCCGGTTTTCCCCCGCGCGACAGATCCGGTTGAGACGGCGGCCCGACAGCCTTGGAGCTCGAGTTCACACGACTTCAAGGAGCAGCACACCATGACCGCCATCACCGCACCCGACCTCCCCGTCACCACGGCCGCGACCACCCGCGCCGGCAGCTCGAAGGCCCTGGCCGCCCGCCGGTGGTTCCTGGTCGCCGCCCCGGTGCTCGCCGGGCTGTTCGCGATCATCGGGGCCTACGCCGACCCCGGCGCCGGCACCAGCGGTGAGGCGATGTGGAGGATCTACACGGCCAACCCTGACCGCCTGCAGTTCAAGTCGCTCGGCTTCCACTGGTCCTACGCGTTCTGGATCGCCCCGGCGCTGCTGATCGCCCCCTACGTCCGTGGCCGCGGAGCGTGGCTGGCCAACGTCACCGCGTTCGTCGGCTTTGCCGGCATGACCACGCTGCCGGGCCTGCTCTTCGTCGACTGGTACGACTCGGCGATCGGCCAGCTCTACGGCGTCGATGCGGTCTCCGGCGTCAACCAGCTGATGACCGACACGATGTGGGGCCCCCAGGTGTTCATCACCCCGGGCATCGCGGGGCTGATGCTCGCGCTGCCGCTGACGGCGATCACGCTGTGGCGTGCCGGCCTCGTCCGCTGGTGGGCCCTGGCCGCGGTGGTCGGCGGCTTCGCGGCCTTCATGCTGTCGAACGTCATGTGGTGGGGCTGTGCGATCACCACCGTGTGCTTCGCGGTGTTCTCGGTGGCGTTGCACCGAGCCACCCGTCCGGCCTGAGCGGCTCGGCTCGACGAACAACGCGAAGGCGCCGCCCCGTGCGTGGGGGGGGGCCGGGGGGCGGGGGGCG
>JBQCEF010000631.1:0-13512 GCA_051960495.1 Nocardioides sp.
CCGGTGTCGAGGACCGCGACTCCGAGCCCGGTCATCAGCACCTGCAGCGGGACGGTGACCACGAGGGTGAACGGGGACCCGTTCACCGACGGCAGATCCGTCAGGTGGTCCTCCAGCAGCTCCATCAACCCCTGCCCCAAGAGCGTCGAGTGGGGGAGCTTCTTCCCGGTCTCGGGGTCGATGCGGCCCTCCCCGATCCGCCGGGGGCTGGTCAGAGCCTCTAACGCCTTCTTCAAGAGGTGGGCGTGCAGGGTGGGCAGCTTGAACCGGCCCTCGCTGGTGCCGTCGCCGTTGTCGCGGCACGAGTAGTGCGCCAGCGCCCGGGCCTTGGCTTCCTCCTTGGCCAGCTTCTTGCCCTCTTCGGCGTCCGCGGCCTCGGGGCAGACCACCTCGAAGAGCCGTTTGCCGCAGGCGCGGAGCTCGGCGGCGTCGAACTGTTTCGCCAGGTCCACCATGTGGGCCTCGGCCCGCTCATGGGTGCCGGGCGGGAGGTCGTCGTACTCAGCGGTGAGGGTCTTGACCGCGTGGATGACGATCCGGGCCTTCTCCGAATCGATGCCACCTGCTGCGAGGGCCTGGCGGGTGGTCTCGAACCCGTCGGCGAGGTCCTGGGACAGGTGGAGGTCGGCGAACCGGGCGGCCCGGCCGGTCTTCGTCTGATGCGCCAACCACGCCGGCGTCGACGTGGCACCGGAGTCGGCGCCGACCTGGTCCCGGTCGGCCTGGGCGAGGATCCGCAGCTCCAGCTCCTCCAACCGGGCCCGCTGCCGCCGCATCGCCACGAGCGCGTGGCGTTCCTCATCAAGGGTCATCGACCACAACGGTGCGTCCGCGAGCCGGGCCAGCGCGCCGGAGAGTGAGTCGAGGAACCGCACCACCTGGTGCGCCGGCGGCGGGGTCCCGGCCGGCGGCGGAGGCGGTGCGATCGTCAAGCTCATGACCCCACGCTAGGAGCGCAGATCGTCAGCCGCAGAACGAGATTTCGAACGGTGGATGAGCAGGCGCTCCCCAGCACTGTGGACGAAATCGGGCCTGACGAATGGGCATCGCGAACCGTCGGGGAAGGCCGCCGTGCGCTCGCCCGGAGAGCTGGTCCATGTGCCTGGACGTCTTCGCTGGGCATGCGGCCTCCTCGATATCGGGCCCCCGCCGCGTTCCAGCGATCACCACATTAGAAGAGAGGTCCGACACTTTCGGTGCGAGCCAGGACCCGCCTCCTCACCGGCCTACGGCCTGGTCGCGGTCGGGTGCTTCTCCGCGTTCTTCACCAGCTTCGCCTCCGCCGCAGCCCTCAGATCGATATCCAGCACGTCGGCGAGCCGCACCAGGTAGAGCAGCACGTCGGCGAGCTCGTCCGCGACCGCCGTACGACGCGGCTCCTCCGAGACCAGGTCCGCGGCCTCGTCGGCCGGGAGCCACTGGAACTCCGCCGCGAGCTCGCCCGCTTCCCCTACGAGGGCGAGCACCAGCGACTTCGGGTCGTGGAACCGCTCCCAGTCACGTGCGTCCGTGAACGTGCGCATGGCATCGCGCAACTGCCTCAGGTCCGACATGAGCGTCAGACTCGCACGCGGGCAGGGATCAGCGAGCTCAGCAGCTCCTGTGTCTCTGGATCGGTCGAGTAGACGACCGTCCCTCGCATGCCGCGGGTCAGCAGCACCTTGTAGGTGTTGCGCACGGCTCGGTCGAACTGGGCACCGTCGGCCCGCTTCACCTGGGTGTCGAAGCTGTGCTCCGGCCGCGCCACCCAGCGACCCGAGCGCCACACGAGGTCCGGCCCCATGATCACGCCCGAATAGTCGTACTCGAACCCCTGCGCGGTGTAGACGCAGCCGACCTGCTCGAAGCCGGCTGGGTCGCTGGCCCAGTACGGCGTGCCTGGGGCGCCGGCGTGCGACGACGGCTTCTTGTTGTTCCAGGGCCGGCGCCAGTCGCCGATCTGCACGTCGGCGACCAGTCCGCCAGGCACCGGGTCGCTCCACTTCCAGCAGTAGCCGGCAGCGAGCCGGGCGGCGTACCCCTCGTCGAGGATCCGGCGCAGGTGCTCCTCCATCTGACTCGGGCCGTGCCCGAGCAACAGCTCGAAGTTCTCGTCGCCCTCCCACTCGACCGGGCCGTCGCCCTCGAGGCCGAGGAGCCGCAGCACCCAGTGTTCGTAGGCACGGCTGCCTCCACACCGGAACTGGCCGTCGAGCGCGACGACTCGCGCGTCCAAACCGAGCCGCGATGCCGCCGCCTTGATGTCGCTGACGGTCCCGATCTCACCCGGGCGCACGACCTGGTGCTCGTCGAGCAGGAACACCGGCACGCGCGCGGCGTCTATGAGCTCCTCCACTTGCGGTCGGCCGGTCCGCAGCGCCGCCTTCGTGTAACGGTTCGCAGACGTCTCCCGGATCCGGTGCGCCTCGTCGAGGATCAGGACGTCGAGGCCGTTGCGCTCCGCGCCCGCGAACTGGTTGAAGTACTTGAACATCCCCCGCACCCGTGGCTCCCGGTGCCCCGCGACTCGGCGCAACGTCTGGGTGAACGCGCTCGATCCCGTGGCGTGCAGCACGGACCGACCCTGCCGCGACAGCTCACCGAGCAACGACAGTGCGATGACACTCTTGCCGGACCCCGGCCCGCCGGTGACGACGAGCACCTCCTTGTGGTTTCCGGTCCGCGCCCGCTCGACGGCCCGCATCACCAGCGAGTAGGCGACCCGTTGCTCGTCCAGCAGCACGAACTGCTCGCGCTCCTGGACCTCGGCGGCGGCCAGGGTGAGCAGCTGCGTGCTGGGCCGGACGGCCGTGCCGAGCAGGGCATCGGCGGACTCGGCCCCCGCGGACGGCGCGAGCCGGCTGCGCAGGAACGCGTGGAGCTCGCTTCGCCGCTGGCCGGTGAACATCTGGCTCCACTCGGTGGCCGGCAGGTCCCAGAGCCCGGCGACGTCCTGGTCGGTGGCGTTGTGCAGGTAGGCCACCCCGGCAAGCCGCTCGGGACGGTCCTCGAGGACGGCGGCGAAGTCGCTGAGGTGCACGCAGTAGCGTCGTACCTGTTCGGCGGGATGGAGCCGCTCCCCTATCCCCTCGAGCAGACACACGTCGTCAGACCCGTCGAGCATCAGCGCGCGGCTCCACTGCTTGAGCTCGACCACGACGTACGACGGTTCGCCGGTTCGCGGGTGCTGCCCGCACAGGACCACATCGGCACGCTTGCTGTTCAACGGCAGCTGGTACTCGACGAACGCCTCGACGTCGGACAGACCGGCCTCGACCAGGTCGGCAGAGAGCACCTCGAGGCTGCGCTCCCACGACCGCACCTCTGCGGCGTGCGGGGCATGGCCGACCTGGTGGCGAAACTGCTCGGTCAGCGTGGACACGAGGCTCCCCCGCTCGATCTCCGATCGGAGGCGCGCGACCGACGCGCGGTACAACGGCACGACCACTCCAGGAAGGCATCACTGTCTTCCCGCACGGGTGGAGGCTTGTCGTGGTCGACGCGCGCTGTCGGGCCGTAACGGATTACGGCGACGACCTTACCCAGCCGGCGCCTGATTGCCAGGCAGCCAAGGCCCATGGCGATTCGCCCGGCCGGGGTCACACCACGATCAGGTCCAGGTCACCCGCGAATGCGCTGACGTCGCCCGGATCGGAGGTGACGACAGCGAGCCTGTGGAGCCGTGCGTGGAAAGCGACGTGTCCGTCCACCACGTCACTCGCTCCCGTCAGACCGCACAGCTCACCGACGGCTCGCGCGGTCGTCGCATCGAGGGGCACGAGACGAACGTCTTCGCTCCGCAGCAGTCGCGCCAGCCTTGCCTGCCGGACGCCGCCTCGCCACACCTGCGCCACCACGCCGGCAGTCACGTGGACCTCGCGGCCGGACATCACCGCCAACTCCAACAGCCGCAGCACCCGCCGGTCTCCCCGCTCCACCCCGATGAGCGCGCCGGCGTCGAGGCATAGGCCGGACGTCACCGCCCCTTCCGCCTCTTGCGCTCGGGGAGGCCAAGCGCTCGCTCCGCCCACTCGGTCTCCTCAGCCGTGGGCGGACCGACCTCCTCGCGCCAGTCGGCCAACAACGCGACGATGCCCTCACGATCCGACCTGTCGGCCAGGGCCTCGGCCACGAAGGCCGACACGGACGCCGCCTGGCCGGCCTCGACGGCCGCGACGGCGGCATCGACGAGATGGTCCGGAAGGCTCACGGTGATGCGTCTCGTCATACTCTGATCATACTCGGATGGCGAGGCGCTCGCGGGATCATCAAGCCGCCGACGAGATAGCGCTCGCGATAGCCCAACACAGCCCGACGCCCGGACCAGCGAGTCGCCCCGCGAGCCGCTGGAACCTGGCATCGTCGCCCTCTTGCACACGGTCGTGGAGCAGGTCGAGGACCTGTACGTCGAGCAGAGCAGCCGCGATCGAGGGCCACGGGTCGAATCCTCCCCTTCCGCCCCGCAGCTCCTCGTCGAGCGCCGCCCGCACGAGGCCGAAACCCAGCTCGGCAGCACCGCCACTGGCATCCGCCAGCCACCCTGCCCGGGTCCAGTCCACGAAGTCGACGCAGACGACGCGCTGCACGAAGTAGGGCACGTCGGTGAGCAACCGGAAGTCCTGGTGTCCCACGGAGATGGCCAGCTCCTCGTTGCCCGGAGCACCCACCGCTGCACGCAGTACGTCGATCCAGCTCACCGGATCCGCGGCCACATCGTGCGCCACCTCCTCGGGGACCCAGAGCGGGACCGACTCGAACATCGGCCCCTCCTCGGTGGGCACGAGGCGCCCGATCACGGTGTCACCGGTCTGCATGCCCGTGGCTGCACCGAGGTCGTCCGTCTCGTGCTCGTCACCGGTCGCGAGTTCTTCCCAGCCCAGCCAGCCCTCCCCCTTGCCGGCCAACCGGAAGCCGCCCATCGGCGTCGACGCCCACTGATCGATCTGATCGGCCCCGGCCAGCAGGTCTGGCGTGGCCACCTCGCGAGAGAAGTGCTGCAGACCGCCGAGCTCGTAGAGGTACGCCTGCCGGTAGACCCAGTCGTGGTCGATCGTCTCCGGCCGCCGGTCGACGCCGTCATCCAGCGACCGCAGCTCGCCCGGGACGGCATCCTGGATCTCGTGAGCGATCTCCAGCGCTCGCCGGGTCCGGGGCCGGCTGCTCTCGTCGAGCGTCTGAAGCGCCTGCGCGAGGATCCACCGCGAGGTCGCCCAGCGCGGCAGCAGCGAACCGAAGGTCACGAGCTGCGTCAGTCGCTCCACCCGCTCAGGCCGCCAGAAGTCGTCGTCCCCGAGCTGACTCTCGAGCGAGCCCATCAGCTCCAGCGCAGTCCGGGCGTCCCCGCGCGTCTCGGCTGCGTCGGTCGCGGCCACCACCGGCATCAACGCCATGACGGCGGCGAGCTCCTCGCGCGACCCCGGCTCGGGTCGCGTCCACCGGGTTCGCTGGTGGGTCTGCTTGCGCTTGCGCTGACGGCGTCCTCGTGATTTCGGCATGCACCCACTGAAGTCACATGCACCCGCAGGCACCAGAGCGACTTTGTCGCCTGTGGACAACGCCTGCTCACCACGATGTGGGGTCGAACTGTTCACACAACCAGCTATCGACGACCCAGACACCGAAGGCCGTGAGTCTCGCCTGGTCGCCGTCGAGGTCGTAGTCCAGGACGCCCGCCTCCGCGAGGGCGTGCACGCTCGTCCGCACCTCGTCCAGCGCCCTCGACGACTCGATGTCGCAGCTGCGGAGGAACCACGGCCACGGAGTTCGCTCGGGCAGGTCAGCCAGGGAGACCCAGTCGCATCCGGACCACAGAGACTTCACCACCAGATAGATCAGCCCCGCGCCGAACTCGCGATCCGTGGCCAGGTCGTCGAAACGTGCCCGGCCGACGCGCACCACTGGCTGCAGTCTCTGCAACGCTGACTGCCTCTGCTGACGGGACAACGCCGGACCAGGGACTGCCCTGCGATCCTTGAGAGCAACGAGTCCGGCGGTGTGCACGTCGAACCAGAGACTGATGAATTCGTGGGACAGCGAGAGCTCCCCGGTGCGCGCGTTCGGCCGACAGACCGCGCCGTCGAACGTCCCAGGCGGACAGCAGGAAATGAGTTCCTGAGCGACCGCCACCGACGGGAAGAGCAGGCCATCCAGCTCGATGAACGAACCGACCCCCTGCGCGAGCTGGCGCAACCGGATCACGTACTTCGATGCCCAGCCGAGGTCCGCCGCTCGTCCTGGATCCGGCAGACGCCCCCAGCTGCGTGCCACAACGTCGATGTTGTCGATCCCGAGGTCTCGCAGCGCGCGAACGTTCTCGTGACGGGGGTCGTCAGGATCGTCCCACGGCTCCTCCGGCTCGTCGCCGCTGGCGAACAGCTCCGCGACCAGCGTCATGGCCGTGTCTCTCGCTGCGCGTGCGGCCCGTCGAGCCTCGCGTCGTAGGACCCCGACGTCGGCGGACCCGGTGCCGAGCTTGCCCGTGTTGCGCAGGAACCGGAACCACCCGTCGCGGGAGTCCTCGAGCACCTTCGCGTCCACGAGGAAGGCGACGGGCGCCACGTCGACGGCGCGCTCTACGGCGGCCGCGACGTCGCCGGCTCTCCACAGCGGCCGCGGCCCGTCGTCGGTGCCTCCAGCGGCGAGGATTGTCTCGATCACCGTGAGGTTGACCGGGCGGTCGTGCCGCTTCGCCCAGTCCTGTAAATCGTCGAGGTTGCTGCACTTCTGTGTCGTCTCTTCGTCCATGAAACGACGCTAGGAGCGAGCACGGACAGGGAGCACCACCTGCTGCTGCGCCTGTGGACAACGCGCACCGACCCGGTCCGAATTCGTCCATCCTGGTCGACATGACGTCGAGGAGGCACCATGGGAGTCGTGACGACGCTGCCCCGCGGACGGGAGCTCACCCGCACCGAGCTCGAGGCGCTGCCCGATGACGGGTGGCGTCACGAGCTGGTCGACGGGGCGCTGCTGGTGACCCCGGCCCCGAGTCTGCGCCACCAACGTGCCGCCCTTCGGCTGGCGATGCTGTTGGTCGAGCGGTGTCCCGCACACCTCGAAGTGGTGGTCGCCCCGTTCGACGTCGTGTTGGCTGACAACACGGTTCTGCAGCCTGATCTGCTGGTTGCCCTGCGAGCCGATCTGACCGACAAGGATCTTCCGGCCCCACCGCTCCTGGTCGTCGAGGTCCTCTCCCCCAGCACGCGCACCATTGACCTGCACCTGAAGCGGCATCGCTACGAGGCCGCCGGCTGCCTGTCCTACTGTGTGCTCGATCCGGACGCCCTGTCGGTGACGGCGTGGGAACTCCACGACGGGTCGTACGACGAGGTCGGGCATGCGGTCGACGACGAGGAGCTCGCGCTCGACCTGCCCTACCCCGTCGTACTCCGCCCCGCCGACCTCACGCGCCAGGAGTGACCCCTACTCCTTCAACGCCCCCGCACTCGCGTTCATGATCCGCTTCTGGAACACGAAGAACACGATCGCAACCGGGATCGTCATCAACGCGGCGGCCCCCAGCTTGAGCGGGTACTGCGTGCCCTGGCTGAGCTGCCCGGACGCCAGGTTCGCGACGCCCTTGGTGAGCACGGTCTTCGACGGGTCCTGCGTCGCGATGATGAAGTGGTTCAGCTCGTTCCACGAACCCTGGAACGACAGGATCACGATCGTCATGACGGCCGGCGCCGCCATCGGCAGCACGATCGACCAGAAGATCCGGAACGTGCCGGCGCCGTCGATACGCGCCTGCTCCTCCACGCTCGCCGGGATCGACTCGAAGAAGTTCTTCATGATGAAAACACCGGCGGCGTCCGCGAGCAACGGCACGATCATGCCGGTGTAGGAGTCGTAGATGCCGAGCTGCTTGATCACCAGGAACTTCGGGATCAGCAGCACGACACCTGGCACCGCCATCACCGCGATCACCATCGCGAACACCACACCGCGCCCGCGGAACGGGATCCGCGCCAGGGCGTAGCCGGCCAGCGAGTCGAAGAACACCCGGCCCGCCGTCACGAACAGCGTGACGATGATCGAGTTCGTCCCCCACAGCACGTAGTCGGAGTGCTGGAACAGCCGGCTGTACGCCGCGGTCGTCCAGTTCTCGGGGATCAGCCCGATCGGGTTGACCGCCGCCTCGGGCTCGGTCTTGAACGACGTCGCGATCTGGATCAGGAACGGCAGGATGTAGACCAGCGCCAGCGCCACGAGCAGTGCGTACGTCGGCCAGCCCGTCGCCTGGAACCGGCCCCCCCGACCGCCGGACTTCTTGCCCTGCGTGACCCGGTCGGTCTCCACGTGCTCCTCGGTGATCGTGCTCAACGCTCCCCCTCCACCGCAGCCGCCTGCGCCCGCCGGTCACGGGTGCTCTTGACCCTGTCCCGGTCGCGGAGCACCCACCGCTGCAGGAGCGTGAAGAACACGATGATCGCGAACAGGATGAACGCGATCGCCGCGCCCTCGCCCCAGTCGTTCTGGTTGAAGGCCGCGTTGAAGGACAGGTACGCCGGGGTGAGGGTCGTCTTGGCCGGGCCGCCCTGCGTGCCGGTGTAGATCTGGTCGAAGACCTGCCACGTGCCGATCAGCCCGAGCGTGATCACCGTGAACAGCGTCGGGCGCAGCATCGGCAGCGTGACGTAGCGGAACCGCTGCCACGCGTTGGCCCGGTCGATCATCGCGGCCTCGTGGATCTCGGGGCCGATGTTCTGCAGCGCGGCGATGAACAGCAGCATGAACGTCCCGGATGTCGTGAAGATCGCCATCAGGATGAACGCGCTCATCGCCACCGACGGGCCGGCCAGCCACTCCCACCACGAAATGCCGAGGAAGTCGCCGCTGTTGAGCGCCCCCGGCGCGGTGTCGACGCCGAAGACGCCGAGGACCACGTGCAAGACCCCGCGCGGGTCGGCGAACCAGTTCGGCCCGTCGATGCTGATCCACGACAGGATCTTGTTGATCACCCCGCTGGAGTTGAACAGGAACAGCCACAGCACCGTGATCGCCACGGAGCTGGTCACGGACGGGAAGTAGAACGCGGTCCGGAAGAACCCGCGGCCGCGGAGCATCCGCTTGCTGACGAGCACCGCCAGGCCGAGCGACAGGGCGGTCTGCAGCGGCACGACCAGCACGACGTAGTAGAGGTTGTTGCGGATCGCCGTACCGAAGTCCTGGGTGTCCAGTCCCCCGCCGGCGAGGATCCGCGTGTAGTTGTCCGCGCCCACGAAGCCGACCCCGGAGGAGAACGGGCTGCCGCGGCCGGTCCAGTCGGACACGCTCACCCACGCAGCCATGAGCACCGGGACGAAGAGGAACAGGCCGAGCAGGATGACGACCGGGCTGATGAAGATCCAGCCGGCGAGCTGCTGCCGCCCCTTGTTGCTGCGGCTGCGCCTCGGCCGAGCCGGGGCCGCCGTCTCACCGTCTCGCGTTGCCATCTGCCACCACCCTTGGTTGGCGGTGGTCCCCGCCGCAGACCGCGGGGACCACCGAGCCGGTACCGACTACTGCGAGACGACCGCTTCCATGTTCTTCTGGACGCCGTCGAGGATCTGCTGCGGGTCGGAGCCCTTCAGCGTGGCCAGCTGGGCGTTGAGCTCCGAGATCACGTCGGACGCACCCTCCTGGGTCGGCAGGTTGCCCGCGAAGTCGGCGCTCTCGATGAACGGCGCCAGGTCCGGGTACTGCTGCTTCCAGTCCTCGGCGGCCGCCTCGACCGACGGCATCACGCCGAAGGCCTTCGCGAACGCGAGCTGCTGCTCGGGCGAGGTCAGGCTCTCGACCAGCGAGGTCGCGCCCTCGATGTTGTCGCTGTTGGCCGCCATCCCCCAGCAGTTGGTGTACTGCAAGGTGCCCTGGCCGGCGGGACCGGCGGGGAGCTGCACGACCTTGTAGTCGACGTCGGGGAAGTCGTTCTGCATGGCGCCCTGGATCCAGTTGCCCTCGATCGTCATCGCGCCGAGCCCCTTGCCGAACGCCTCGCCGCCCCAGCCGGCACCGACGTCGGAGGAGTACGCCGCGACGCCCTCCTGCATCATCTTCTTCACGAAGGTCAGCGCCTCGACGTTCTCGGGGCTGTTCACGGTCGCCTCGGTGCCCTCGTCGTTGACGAGCCCGCCGCCGTTCTGCTCGAAGAACACCCCGACGCGCTGGTACTCCGGCCCGAAGACGAGCCCCTTCTGCTTGCCCTTGGTGAGCTTCTTGGCCGCCGCCTCGAGGCCGTCCCAGTCCTTCGGGATGTCGGCGTCGGTGAGACCCGCCTGGTCCCAGAGCTTGGTGTTGATGATCAGCGCCAGGGTCGAGAAGTCCTTGGGCGCGCACCAGAACTTGTCGTCGTAGGTGAACGCGTCCTTCAGCGCCGGGAAGAACGCGTCGGCGTTCTCGAGGTCCGCGGCGTAGGGCTCGAGCGAGCCGTTGGAGGCGTACGACGCCAGCGAGTCGGTCGACAGGTAGAACAGGTCCGGCGGCTCGCCACCGGCGAACCCCTGTGCGAGTTGCTGGTTGAGGTCGGAGGCCACCTGCACCTCGGCCTTCACCCCGGAGTCGTCCGACCAGGACTTGACCGCGTCCTTTACGGCGTTGGTCTCCGCGTCTCCGGAGGACCCGATGAGGACCGTGATCGGCGCGTCGCTCTTCTGCTCCTTGGCGGCGCCCTCGTCCTCGAAGCCGGACCCGCCGCCGCACGCGGCGAGCATCATGGTCGCCGCGGCGCCGATCGACAAGAACGCAAGCCGGCGTCCCCTGCGCGGACGAGGGGGCGTCTCCCCGGTTGGCTTCATCTGCTGACTCCTTCGTTGCTGGTTGTGCGTGGACTGGACAGTGGTCTGGCTCCCGGAGTCATGCGCGCGTGTGCCCCGTTCCGGGGTGATGCACGCCCAGGAGATGCGGGTCGGGCTCGCGCAGCACCAGGGACGACGGCAGGAGCACGTGGTCCGGGACCGGCGCGGGTTCGTCGGGGTGCTTGGCCAGCTGCTTGAGCAGGAGCGCGAGCACCCGCTCGGCCACCCGTTCGACGGGCTGGTGGACGCTGGACAGACCGAGCGCGGCGGCGACGGGGGTGTCGTCGAAGCCGATCACCGGGAGCCCCTCAACCTCGCCGGCGACGGGGAGCTCCCGGCGCGCGGCGACGGCTCCGATCGCGAGCGAGTCGCTCGCGCACACCAGCGCGGTGGCGCCGCGGTCGAAGAGCTCGCGGGCAGCCCGGGCGCCTTCAGGGACGGAGTCCTCGACGCCGAGGAACAGCTCGTCGCCGCCTTCGACGCCGGCCGCCTTCAACGTCTCGCGCCAGCCGGCGCGCCGGTCGTCGCCGACGCCGGACCCGGCCGGCCAGCCGAGGAAGCCGATGCGGCGGTGGCCGCGCTCGAGCAGGTGCGCGGTCGCCTCCGACGTACCGGCGCCGCCGTCCACGTCCACCCACGAGTGGGGGGCGGCGAACGGGTCGAGCAGGCTGCTCCACGCGCGGCCGAAGGCGACGAACGGTACGTCGTGCTCGAGCAGCCAGGCGGTGCGCGCGTCGTCGTGGTGGGTGCTGGTGAGCACGAAGCCGTCGATGTCGGCGATCGACAGCAGCTCGTCGATCGCGGCGGTCTCGCCCTCGTCGTCGTCGGCGGTGAAGAGCGTGAGCCGGTAGCCGTCCCGCTGGGCAGCCTCGGTCAGCGCGTGCAGGAACCGGTCGAGGATCGCGCCGTTGATGCCGTCCGAGGACGGGTAGAGCCGCATCGCGAGGTTGCGCGAGCGGCGGGTGCGCAGCTGCCGGCCGGCGACGTGCGGGCGGTAGCCCGACTGCTTGATGGCCGGGAGGACGCGCTCGAGGGTGCGGGCGTTGACGCGGTGCGGGGCGTTGATCGCGTTGGAGATGGTCTGGCGCGACACGCCGAGCTCGCGCGCCAGGGACACCAGGGTCGGCTTCTCGGCCATCACACCTCCGTCGTCCCGGATCCGCTGCCACCCCCTTGACCGGAGGCGTTGAACGTTCAAAACTAGGTGCCCACGAGTTTTGAACGTTCAACGTCGTATTGTCAAGACCTCGTCCGCAAATGTCTGGAGCCGCCTGATGCCGCTGACCCAGCCGTACCTCGCCCACCTGACCGGCGTGTTCCACGCGCCGGTGCAGGCGTGGTCGCAACCGGACGGCGCGATGGGCGGTGGCGCGGAGGGGATCTACTGCGGCGACGAGCGGGTGGTCTCCGAGGCGCGGCTCAGCGTCGGCGAGCACGAGCTGCGGCACGTCTCCACGCAGGTCCGGTCGGCGACCGAGGCCGCGTTCGTGTACGTCGTGACGGCGCCGGCCGAGGTGCCCGACCCGCTCCTCACCGTCGAGCGCACCCGCCGTGCCGCGATCGACGGCGTGTCCGAGGAGCTCCGCATCGGCTCGGCGCTGCACGAGCCGGTCGACGTCGACCTCGAGCTGACGCTCGGGCTGGACCGGACGCCGATGGAGCAGGTGAAGTCCGGCCGCTCCCCCGCGGACCGGCCGCAGCCGGACGGTCCGCGGTGGTCCTGGCGCGACGCCGACACGACCGCCGAGCTCACCGTCGAGGGGGGCGACGCGGACGTGTTCGGGTCCGAGGTGTCCCTGCGCTGGCGGGTGCACCTCGAGCCGGGCGCCGAGGTCGACGTGGGCTGGTCGCTGCGGACGTCGGACGCCGCGTCGCCGATCCTGGGCACCACCGCTCGCCCCGTCCCGACACCGTTGCTCGACACCAGCGACCAGCGGCTCCAGCGGCTCGCCGACCGCGCCTTCTCCGACCTCAACAGCCTGCGGATCGCCGACCGGGCGCTGCCCGAGGACGTGTTCCTCGCCGCTGGGGCGCCGTGGTTCTACACGATGTTCGGCCGCGACTCGATCATCGCGGCCCGGATGCTGCTCCCGGTCGACCGGTCGCTCGCCGAGGGCACGCTGCGCGCGCTCGCGGCCCGGCAGGGCACGAAGGTCGACGAGGAGACGGCCGAGCAGCCCGGCAAGATCCTCCACGAGGTGCGTCGTACCGAGGTCGGCCACGACTCCGAGGACTTCCACCTGCCGCCGGTCTACTACGGCACCATCGACGCGACGCCGCTGTGGATCTCGCTGCTGCACGACACCTGGCGCGCCGGCATGCCCGACACCGACGTGTCCGCGCTGCTCGATAACCTCGAGGCGGCGCTGGCCTGGCTCGGGGACTACGGCGACTCCGACGGCGACGGCTTCCTGGAGTACCTCGACACCACCGGCCACGGCCTGGCCAACCAGGGCTGGAAGGACTCCGGGGACTCGATCCGCTGGCACGACGGCACCGTCGCCGAGGGTCCGATCGCGCTCTGCGAGGTGCAGGCCTACGCCTACGCGGCGGCGCTCGACGGCGCGGCGCTGCTCGACGCCTTCGGCCGCGACGGCGGCGACGACTGGCGTGCCTGGGCGGCCGCGATGAAGGAGCGGTTCCGCAAGGCGTTCTGGTGCGAGGACGAGCAGGGCCGCTACCCGGCGCTCGCCCTCGACGCCCAGAAGCGACCCGTCGACGGGGTCAGCTCCAACATCGGGCACCTGCTCGGCACGGG
>JBQCEF010000632.1:0-3775 GCA_051960495.1 Nocardioides sp.
CTACGAGGCGAGCTCGCCGCGGCTGGCGGGGATCCGGGCGGGCATCGCCCACGACCTGCACGGGCCCGCGCTCGAGCAGATCATCGCTGAACTCACGGCGGCGGGCTGGACGCTCGGCGGGGAGACGCTGAAGACGACGCCGCGCGGGTACGACGCCGACCACCCGCGGATCGACCTGCTGCGGCACAAGTCGATGACGCTGGGCAAGTCCTACGGCTTCGACCCGGTCATCCACACCCCCGAGCTGCTCGACCGGGTGCGTGCGGACTGGCGGGCGGCGCGGCCCTTCGTCGACTGGGTCGCCGACCACGCCGGCGAATGACCCACCCCGATTCGTCTGTGCTGATTCGTCGGAGTCGAGCGAGCCGCTCGCAGACGAATCAGGATCAGGCCACGCTGGTCGTCGCCATCGCGCGGTCGTACTCCCAGTGCCCGCGCATCGAGGTGATCCGCCCCTGCGCATCGACGCAGTAGACGAAGACGCCCTCGGTCTCGACGATCCGGCCGTCGGCGTACAGGCTGCTGATCGTCGCCACGTTGGCGCAGCAGTCGCCGTTGGCGAACGAGTCATAGACGGTGAAGTGGAAGGACTGCACTCCGGCAATACAGAGATCCCAGTAGTGGCTGAGCCCCTCGCGGCCGCGATGCCCTGCTCCTTCAGGGTCGAGCACAGAAGGGCCGACCGGATCCTCGAGGACCGCGTCGGGTGCGAACAGGTCGAGCCAGTCCTGCTTGGCGCCGGCCGCCACGGCGGCAGCGAACCACTGCGAGGCGAGCCGGGCCGGGTTGTCGTCGTCGGGAGCCACCCACGTCAGGGAGTCGCTGGTGATCACGGTCAGGAACTGTAACGAGTTCCAGTGCGGCCGTCGAGACTTCGTCCACCCGGGTTTGTCTGTGCTGATTCGTCTGTGCTGATTCGTCCATATTGAGCGAGACGACCGCAGACGAATTGGGTTCAGTGCGGCTGCCAGGCGTCCTCGGAGCCGGTGCGCGAGGTGACCGCCTCGGGCAGCTTGGCGTCGGCGAGGGCCCGGATCGACACCTGCTCGAAGACGTCGCGCAGGCTGCTTCGCGCGGCGATCCAGACGTGCTGGAGCACACCGGCCGAGCCGCTGTAGTCGACCGCCTCCGGGCGGAGGCCGTAGACGCTCACCAGGGGCCCGTCGACGGCGCGGATCACGTCGGCGACGCTGACGTCGGCGGCGTCGCGTGCCATCCGCCAGCCACCCGCCTGACCGCGCTGGCTGATGACGATTCCGGCGCGGCGAAGGTCCGCGAGGATCGCCTGGAGGAAGCCGTGCGGGATCTCCTGGAGCCGGCCGAGCTCCTCGGCGCTCACCGGAGCGCCGCCGTCCCGGGTCGCGAGCTCGATGAGCGCGCGCAGGGCGTAGTCGGACTTGGCGGAGACACGCATATCACTAAGTCTGTCAGACAAGTACAGATAGCCGTCGTGGCTGGTCGGCATGCCCCCCACAGCCCGACGGGCCCGGCGGGGTACGAACCGCCGGGCCCTGCATCGCGGGAGCTCAGACCCCGGCGGGCTCGAGCTCCTGCTCGATGTGACGGCTGCGAGCGAGGCGCTCCTGCTTGACCGCCCAGGCGATGAGCAGCACCCAGGCCACGAAGACCGCCGACGCGGACACCGCGACCGTCCAACCGCTCGCGTCGAGGCTCTCGAGGATGGTCTTGCTGTTCGTCAGGATGATCAGGCCACCGGCCGCGACCCCGAGCACGCGCGCCGGGAGGTGACGGACCAGCCAGGCCGCGAACGGGGCGGCGATCACGCCTCCGACGAGCAACGCTCCTGCCACACCCCAGGGGATGCCCTGGTTGCCGAGCGCGAGGAGGAAGCCGAGCGAGCCGCCGATGGCGACCACGAACTCCGAGGTGTCGATCGAGCCGACCACCTTGCGGGGCTCGAGACGGCCCGAGGAGAGCAGCGAGGTCGTCCCCACGGGGCCCCAGCCCCCGCCGCCGATGGAGTCCATCAGGCCGGCGACGACGCCCAGCGGGGCCAGGAAGGCGGCGGACAGCCTGCCCCGGAAGTGCGGCCGGCGCCCACCGAGCACCAGGAAGCGGTAGACGACGTACACACCGAGACCCAGCAGCAGCGCCGCCACCCAGGGCTTCGCGGTGTCGCCGTCGAGGCTGGACAGGAACGTCGCACCGGCGAAGGCGCCGAGACCGCCCGGCAGGGCGATGATCCCGACCGTGCGCCAGTCGACGTTGCCGAGCTTGTGGTGGCTGAGGCCGGACACGAGGGTCGTGCCGATCTCGGAGAAGTGGACGGCCGCCGAGGCCGCCGCCGGGGCGACACCGGTGGCGATCAGCAGCGTCGAGGACGTGACGCCGTACGCCATGCCGAGTGAGCCGTCGACCAGCTGGGCCACCAGGCCCACGAAGCCGAGCACGAGGAGACTGCGCACAGGGGCACCTAGCCTTTGTCTAGTGAGTTAATCGGATTAGTGATCCTCACAGTAGGGACGATGAACCGACAAAGTCAACTGACTTAGTAGTGTTCAGCGTGGCTCCTGCCGGTGGGCCTCGCCGTCCCGACCAGGCCAACCCTCAGTCGGTACGCCGGGCCACCAGGAGCGCAATGTCGTCCTCACCGCGTTCGTTGCCGCACTCGTGGAGCACGTGCGAGGCGACGTCTCCGGCCGTGGCCGCGGTCGACTCGTGCGTGAGGCAGGTGAACAGCTGGTCCATCCCTCGGTCGAGACCGGTCGCTCGGTCCTCGACGAGCCCGTCGGTGTAGAGCACCAGCATTCCGCCGACCGGGAGGGCCAGCTCGCACTCCTCGCGGGTCCCGCCGGGAGCGCCCAGGGGGGCGGATCCGGCACAGTCGAGATACTCCACCCGCCCGTCCGGGTGGACCAGGGCAGGCGGGAGGTGGCCCGCCCGCGCCAGCCGGGCCCGACCGTGGTCGAGGTCGAGCAAGACGTAGACCAGCGTGACGATCTCGTCGGTGGCGAGCTCGACATTGAGCCCGTCGAGTGCGGTGAGCACGGCCGTCGGCGCCGGATCCAGCGCGGCCAGCGAGCGGACCGCCATGCGGATCTGGCCCATCTGTGCGGCGGCATGGAGCCCCTTGCCCATCACGTCTCCGACCACCAGGGCGACCAGCCCGCCGTCGAGGACGAGGCAGTCATACCAGTCGCCACCGACCAGAACGCCGTCCGTCGCCGGCACGTAGCGGGCGGCCAGGTCGAGGTGGACCGGACTGGGCAGCCGAGCCGGCAGCAGCGAGCTCTGCAACGTCTGGGCCGCCTCGACCTGGTCCTCGTAGGCCTGCGCCCGGGCGATCGCCTGCCCGCCCTGCGCCACGAGGCCGGCGAGCACCCGTCGCTGGTTCGTGGTCCAGGACCGCGGGTGCACCGACCACACCGTCAGTACGCCGATCGGCTCCCCACCGACCGTGATCGGCAGCGCCGCGAGGGCCGACGCCGAGGCCATCGGCATCCCGACGAGGTCGGGGAACAACCGCTGCACCTCGTCGCGCGTCTCCACGAACAGCGGCTCGCCGCTGGCGAACGCGCGCGGTGCGGGCAGGCGCATGTCCCAGTGGACCTCCGCGAGCCTGGCCCGGGCCGCCTGGTCGTACCCGTTCGCGCCGAGCAGGGTCAGCGCCTCGCCACGCCGCCCGACCAGCACCGAGGCGAAGGTGGCGTCCGCGACGGCCCGGGCGTTCGCGCTGAGGACGTCGCCGACCTGCGCGGAGGTCACGGCCCGGGACAGCCTCTCAGCGGAGGAGAGCAGCCCGGAGGTCACCGCC
>JBQCEF010000633.1:0-5007 GCA_051960495.1 Nocardioides sp.
ACCTCACCGGTCTGCGGGTTGCGCGCGCGGAACACCAGGTGGTCGGCCCCGGACGCATCGACCACGACGCGGCGGACCTCGAAGGAGCCACTCGGGCCGCTGGTGGTGCCCGTGCCGCGAGCGGACACGCTGCCGTTGTGGCGCAACCGCCAGCGCCAGGTCTGCCCGGTGCGGTTGCTGTCGACCTCGGCCTCGACCTCGATCCGGCCGTCCTCGGGACCTGCCTTGAGCTTCCAGTCGGTGCTCCCGCTGCAGGAGCCGCGGCGGATGACGTCGTCATCGTTGGCGAGGGCGGGCGCCGCCAGGAGGACAGGGGTGCTCAGCGCGGCGAGCAGGACGGCTGCGGCGACGGGGCGACGCGGTGTGTTCATCGGACTTCTCCTCGGTCTGTTGCTGGGAGTCCCAGCGTCAGGTCGAGGACGGGCAGCCCGCCATTGGACGGTGGTACTACGACCAGAGCCCGTCGGGCAGCGTCGTGGCGGTGAGCCCCACGAGGCTGTCGCGCAGGACGCGGCGCTCCCCCGGCAGCACCGGCACGTGGTTGGGCACGACCAGCACCCGGCAGCCGGCAGACTCCGCGGAGCGGGCGCCCGTGTTGGAGTCCTCGATCGCGATGGTGTCCGCGGGCTGGAGGCCGAGCAGCCCCGCGGCCTTCTGGTACGGCTCCGGGTGCGGCTTGCCCTGGCTCACCGCGTCGCCGGTCACCACCACCTCGAAGGTGGCCTCGGGCAGCTGCGCCAGCACCGGCGCCACGAACCGTCGGTAGGACATCGTCACCAGCGCGCAGCGCACGCCGTGCCGACGCAGGTCCGCGAGCAGCTCGACAGCGCCCGGGCGCCACGGCACCGCCCGCTCGATCCGGGCGACGACCTTGTCGAGCAGCTCCTCGACGATCTGCGACGGCTCCAAGTCGATCCCGGAGTGCTCGCGGATGTAGCGACCCGAGACGATCAGGTCGTTGCCGACCAGGTTCAGGGCGTGCTCGTGGCTCCAGGTCCCGCCGTACTGCTCGACGAGCTCGTACTCCGACTCGATCCAGTAGGGCTCGGTCTCCACGAGCGTGCCGTCAATGTCCCAGAGCACGGCGGCCGGGAGCGGCATCAGTCCTCGGGCTCGTAGCCGAGGTTCGGCGCGAGCCAACGCTCCGCCTCACGCAGCGTCATGCCCTTGCGCGCGGCGTAGTCCTCGACCTGGTCCTTGCCGATCCGGCCCACCACGAAGTACTGCGACTGCGGGTGGGAGAAGTACCAGCCGCTGACGGCCGCGCCGGGCCACATCGCCATGCTCTCGGTCAGCTCGATGCCGGTCTCGGCGTGCACGTCGAGCAGCTCCCAGAGCTTGACCTTCTCGGTGTGGTCCGGGCAGGCCGGGTAGCCGGGTGCCGGGCGGATCCCGTCGTACGTCTCCTTGATCAGCTCGTCGTTGTCCAGCTGCTCATCGGCGGCGTAGCCCCAGAACTCCTTGCGCACCCGCTCGTGCATCCGCTCGGCGAACGCCTCGGCGAGCCGGTCTGCGAGCGACTCGAGGAGGATGGCGCTGTAGTCGTCGAGCGCCGCCTTGAACTCGGCGATCTTCTCGGCGCTGCCGAGCCCTGCGGTGACCGCGAAGGCACCGACGTAGTCCTGCAGCCCGGTCTCCTTGGGCGCGACGTAGTCGCCGAGCGACCGGTTGGGGACGCCGTGCCGGTGCTCGCCCTGCTGGCGCAGGTTGCACAGCGTGGTCAGCACCTGGGTGCGTGACTCGTCGGCGTAGACCTCGATGTCGTCACCCACCGCGTTGGCCGGGAACAGGCCGATGACGCCGTGCGCGTGCAGCCAACGCTCCTCGACCACCCGGTCCAGCATCACCTGCGCGTCGTCCCAGAGCTTGCGGGCGGCCTCGCCGGTGGCCGGGTTGTTGAGGATGTCGGGGAACCGCCCCTTCATCTCCCACGCGTTGAAGAACGGCTGCCAGTCGATGTAGCGGCGCAGCTCGTCGAGCGGGTAGTCGTTGAAGGTCCGCACGAAGTGCGGCTGCGGGTCGTGGGCCCGCTCGCCGGGCCGGTGCGACCAGACGTCCTTGGCCTGCACCTGCAGCGCGCGGGGCTTCGGCGGGAGGTAGCCCGTCCACTCGATCGGGCTGCGGTTCTCGCGGGCCTTCGCCAGCGACAGGACCGGCCGCTCGTTGAGCTTCGCCGCGTGCCGCGCACGGATCGAGTCGTAGTCGGCCTTCACCTCGGCCAGCAGCACCTCGCGGCGCTCGTCGGAGAGCAGCGAGGAGGCCACCGGCACGGAGCGGGAGGCGTCCTTCACCCAGACCACCGGGCCGTGGTACTTCGGGTCGACCTTGACCGCGGTGTGCGCCCGCGACGTGGTGGCACCCCCGATGAGCAGCGGGATGTCGAGCCCCTGGCGCTCCATCTCGGCGGCGAAGTTGACCATCTCGTCCAGCGACGGCGTGATCAGGCCGGACAGCCCGATCATGTCGGCCCCGACCTCGCGGGCGGTGTCGAGGATCTTCTGCGCCGGGACCATCACCCCGAGATCGACGACCTCGTAGTTGTTGCACTGGAGCACGACGCCGACGATGTTCTTGCCGATGTCGTGGACGTCGCCCTTGACCGTCGCCATCACGACGGTGCCCTTGGTGCGCGACTGCTGCTGGTCCTCGCCGAGCTTCTCCTGCTCGATGAACGGGATCAGGTAGGCCACGGCCTTCTTCATCACCCGGGCCGACTTCACGACCTGCGGCAGGAACATCTTGCCGTCGCCGAAGAGGTCGCCGACGACGTTCATGCCGTCCATCAGCGGACCCTCGATCACCTCGATGGGCCGGCCGCCACGCTCCTCGATGAGCACGCGGAGCTCCTCGGTGTCGGACTCGGCGTAGTCGTCGATGCCCTTCACCAGCGCGTGCGTGATCCGCTCGTCGACGGGGAGCGACCGCCACGCCTCGTCGGCGACCTCCGCGGTCGACCCGTCGCCGGCGAACCGCGGCGCGATCTCGAGCAGCCGCTCGGTGCTGTCGGCGCGTCGGTTGAGGATCACGTCCTCGATCCGCTCGCGCAGCTCGGGGTCGATCTCGTCGTACACGACCAGGGCACCGGCGTTGACGATGCCCATGTCCATGCCGGCGCGGATCGCGTGGAACAAGAACACCGCGTGGATCGCCTCGCGCACCGGGTTGTTGCCCCGGAACGAGAAGGACACGTTGGACACCCCGCCGGACACCAGCGCCCCGGGCAGGTTCTGCTTGATCCAGCGGGTCGCCTCGATGAAGTCCAGGCCGTAGTCCGCGTGCTCCTCGATGCCGGTGGCCACGGCGAACACGTTGGGGTCGAAGATGACGTCCTGCGGCGCGAACCCGACCTCGTCCACCAGCAGGTCGTAGGCCCGCTTGCAGATCGCCTTGCGTCGCTCGAGGTCGTCGGCCTGGCCGTCCTCGTCGAAGGCCATCACCACGACGGCGGCGCCGTACTTGCGGCACAGCCGGGCCTGCTCGAGGAACTTCTCCTCGCCCTCCTTGAGCGAGATCGAGTTCACCACGGGCTTGCCCTGGAAGCACTTGAGCCCGGCCTCGATCACCTCCCACTTGGAGGAGTCGACCATCAACGGCACGCGGCAGATGTCCGGCTCGCTCGCGACCAGCTTGACGAAGCGGTCCATCGCGGCGACGCCGTCGATCATGCCCTCGTCCATGTTGATGTCGATGATCTGCGCCCCGGCCTCGACCTGCTGCCGGGCCACGGAGAGCGCGGTCCCGTAGTCGCCCTCCTTGATCAGGCGCCGGAAGCGTGCGGAGCCGGTGATGTTCGTGCGCTCACCGACGTTGACGAACAGCGAGTCCTCGGTGATGGTCAGCGGCTCCAGGCCGGACAGCCGGCAGGCCGGGGCGACCTCGGCCGGGGTCCGCGGCTCCTTGCCCTTGGCCGCGGTGGCGATCGCGCTGACGTGGCCGGGGGTGGTGCCGCAGCAGCCGCCCACCAGGTTCACCAGGCCGCTCGCGGCGAACTCCTCGAGCACGCCGGCGGTGTGCTCGGGCGCCTCGTCGTACTCGCCGAACGCGTTGGGCAGTCCCGCGTTGGGGTAGCAGGAGACGAAGCAGTCGGCGATCCGGGACAGCTCGGCGACGTAGGGACGCATGTCCGCGGCGCCGAGGGCGCAGTTGAGCCCGACCGCCAGCGGGCGGGCGTGCCGCACCGAGTTCCAGAACGCCTCGGTGACCTGGCCCGACAGCGTGCGCCCGGAGGCGTCGGTGATGGTCCCGGAGATCACCACCGGCCAGCGCCGACCGCGCTCCTCGAACAGCGTCTCCAGCGCGAAGATCGCGGCCTTGGCGTTCAGCGTGTCGAAGATGGTCTCGACGAGCAGCAGGTCGGCCCCGCCGTCGACGAGCCCGTTCGCCTGCTCCCGGTAGGCCTCGACCAGCTCGTCGAAGCTGATGTTGCGCTTGCCCGGGTCGTTGACGTCCGGGGAGATCGACGCCGTGGTGTTCGTCGGCCCGAGCGCCCCGGCGACGTACCGCGGCCGGTCGGGTGTCTGTGCGGTGACCGCGTCGCACTCGAGGCGGGCCAGCCGCGCCGACTCGACGTTCATCTCGTAGGCGAGGTCGGACATGCCGTAGTCGGCCTGGGAGATGCGCTGGGCGTTGAAGGTGTTGGTCTCCACCACGTCGGCACCGGCGTCGAGGTACTCGCGGTGGATGCTGCGGATCACCTCGGGCCGGGTCAGGCTGAGGACGTCGGCGTTGCCCCGGAGGTCCTGGCCCCAGTCGGCGAACCGGTCGCCGCGGTAGTCCTCCTCGGCCAGCCCCTCGCGCTGGATCATGGTGCCCATGGCGCCGTCCATCACCAGGATCCGCTCGCGCCGGGCGGCCCCCAGCTCGTCGGTCACGTCAGGTCGGTGGTTCGCAGTTCCGGGCACCGGTCAAGTATCGCCCATGCCCTCGCCGGGGCGTCGGGCGTGGTCACGTAGGGTCGCCGCATGAGCGACCCCGCCTCCCGTGAGGCCGAGGAGACCGGCCACGGCG
>JBQCEF010000634.1:0-3040 GCA_051960495.1 Nocardioides sp.
TCCCGCGGCCATCTCGCGGAACGTCCGAGCGATGTCGAGGTAGGTCTCCTCGGCGCCGTCCTGCTCGGTCCAGGCCGCGTCCTCCACCGCGTCGACCAGCGCACGGAACATGCCCCGGATCGCGACCGCGGAGTGCTCCAGGGACTCCAGCCCCTGACGCAGACCGGGGCCGACGTTGGGCGTGCCGACGGCGCGGACGTTGAGCCGGCGGCCCTGCTCGGCGTGCAGCAGCGCGGCGCCCACGCGTGGGATCTCGTGGTTGATCAACCGCGCGTCGCCGAGCCAGCCGCGCGCCGCCGGCAGGACGCCGTGGCCCGACGACGCCAGCTCGGTCAGCTCGTCGGCGGCACGGCGGAGCAGGTCGCTGACCGAGTCGGCGAGGCCGTCGATGGCCCGGCCGGCGTCACCGCTCGCGACCTTCGGCGGGAACAGCAGGTTCGCGGCGATCCCGACGGCCGCGCCGACCAGCGTCTCGGCGATGCGCTGCCAGGCGGCCGACGCCGTGCCGAGCGACCCGACGCCCAGCACGAGCATGCCGCTGATGGCCACCTCGATCAGGTTCGACCGCAGCCGCATCGCCTGGCCGATCGTGATCGAGACGAGGATGAGCAGCCCGAGGCTCCACCACTCCAGCGGCACGACGGCGGCGAACACGACCGCGACGAACACCCCGGAGACCACCGCGAGCACGCGGTCGAGGCCGCTGGCGAGCAGGGAGACCGGCGTGACCTGGACGACGAGCATCGCGGTCAGCGGCGCGAGCAACGGTTGCGTGCCCGGGAAGAACAGCGTGCCGGCGATGTAGCTCGCGGTCGCGGCGACGGTGATGCGCAGCGACCACAGCAGCGCCGCCCGGCCGTCGTTGCGCAGCCGGGTGGTGGCCCGGGAGATGCTGCCTCGCCAGTCGCGCACGCGTTCATCTTGCCGCGTCCGCCGACCCGGCGCCTCCTCGCACCCCCGCACCGCCGGCGAACACGGCGGGGCGGAACGCCTCCTCCGAACGGTCGGACCCGCCTGGTCGCTAGGGACTAGAGACGGCAGTCCGTTCGGAACCACAGAATCGGGGGAGCACCCGAACGGGGGGTGAGTGCCACGAGCACTGCCGTGGACAGCGGGTTGCCCAAGGTGTCGCTGTCCGCGGCAGTCTCGCCGGGCCCCGGCGCGAGAGGGCGCTGGGTCGACGGGGACGCGTCAGCCGAGGCGCTCGTCGACGTAGCACCACCGCCAGTGCTCTCCCGGCTCGGCCGACCGGATGACCGGGTGCCCGGTCGCCTCGAAGTGCGCGGTCGCGTGCCGCCGCGGCGAGGAGTCGCAGCAGCCGACGTGGCCGCAGGTCAGGCACTTGCGCAGGTGCACCCACACCGTCAGCCCTTCCGCCACGCAGTCCTCGCACTCGGTGGCCGGGTCGGGGCGCGGGTCGGCGGGCGCCTGGTGCAGGTGCTCGCACGCGTCGACGTTGGCGCCGACCACGCCGGTCACCACGGTCGCGCGGGCGGCGGCGCGGGCGCGGGCGTCGCGCTCGGAACGTACGTCGAGCATCGACTCCTCGAGGTCGAGGGCACCGAGCACGTCCGCGACGACCTCGTGCGGGACGCGGCCGGTGCTGCGGATCTCCAGCACGCGGTTGCGCTCGACGTCGAGCATGTCGCGGCGCAGCCGGGCGTAGGCCTCGCTCGGCGTCTCCGCGTCGGGGTTGATGTCGCCGAGCCGTTCCCACGCGGCGAAGTCGCGGCGCTCCACCCGGTCGCGGACGGCGGCGATCGCACCGGTGGGGTCGTCGTCCCCGGTGTGCTCGTCGAGCCAGGCCCGGCCCGCCGCACCGGCCTCCTGGAGCAGGGCGGCGCGAGCGAGGGCGTCCTCGCGGGGGTCCGGACCGGGCAGCCGCAGCCGGCGTACCAGCCAGGGCAGCGACGAGCCCTGCAGGAACAGCGTCCCGGCCGTCACCGCCAGGGCGATCAGCACGAGCAGGTCACGTTGCGGGAAGTCGGTCGGGATCACGAACGCGGCGGCGAGCGTCACGACGCCGCGCATGCCGGCCCAGCCGATCACCGCCGTGTAGCCCCACGACGGATGCTTCCCGGTCTGCGGGTCGGCGTCCGGGCGCACCAGCAGGTACCGCGCCGGGAAGACCCACACCAGTCGGGTGAGGATCACCGCGAGCAGGGTGGCGAGGCACGCCCAGAGCACCGTGCCGAGCGCGATGTCGCCCTCGACCACCACGCTCAGGATGTCGCGCGCCTGGAGCCCGATCAGCAGGAAGACCAGGTTCTCCAGCAGGAACGAGACGGTGCGCCAGTTCAGGCGTTCGGCGATGCGCGATGACGGCGTCTGCAGGATGGGCGCGTTGTGGCCCAGGGCCAGGCCGGCCACCACGACGGCGAGCACCCCCGAGGCGTGGAAGGACTCGGCTGCGACGTACGCCGCGAACGGGGTCACCAGCGACACGCTCGTGTCCAGGACAGGGTCGGTCACGTGCTTGCGGACCCAGCCGACGACGACGAAGACGAGCAGCCCGACCCCGACACCGCCGCCGGCCGCGACGAGGAAGTCCCAGCCGATGTGGAGCACCGAGACCACGCCGGCAGCCGCGCCGATGGCGGTCCGCAGGGCCACCAGCGCGGTGGCGTCGTTGAGCAGCGACTCGCCCTCGAGGATCGTCACGACCCGCCGGGGCAGCCCGATGCGCCGCGCGATCGCCGTGGCCGCGACGGCGTCCGGCGGCGCGACCACCGCGCCGAGCGCGAACGCCGCCGGCCAGCTGACGCCGGGCAGCACCTCGTGCGCGACGAGCGCCACCCCGGCGGTGGTGAATGCGACCAGCCCGATGGAGAGCAGCAGGATCGAGCGTCGGTTGGCGTTGAAGTCGACGAGCGAGGTCTGCAGCGCGGCGGAGTAGAGCAGCGGCGGCAGCAGGCCGACGAGCACCAGATTCGGGGTCAGTTCGATGTTCGGGACGAACGGCAGGAACGATGCCGCGAAGCCGACGATGGTCAGGGCCAGCGTCTCGGAGATGCCGAACCGGGCCGCGAACGCGGCCACC
>JBQCEF010000635.1:0-21031 GCA_051960495.1 Nocardioides sp.
CCGGTGTCGAGGACCGCGACTCCGAGCCCGGTCATCAGCACCTGCAGCGGGACGGTGACCACGAGGGTGAACGGGGACCCGTTCACCGACGGCAGATCCGTCAGGTGGTCCTCCAGCAGCTCCATCAGCCCCTGCCCCAAGAGCGTCGAGTGCGGCAGCTTCTTCCCGGTCTCGGGGTCGATCCGACCCTCGCCGATCCGGCAGGGCGAGGTGAGGACTTCCAACGCCTTCTTGAGGAGATGGGCGTGCAGGGTGGGGAGCTTGAACCGGCCCTCGCTGGTCCCGTCCCCGTTGTCCCGCGAGGAGTAGTACGCCAGCGCCCGGGCCTTGGCCTCTTCCTTCTCCAGCTTCTTGCCCTCCTCGGCGTCCGCGCCTTCAGGACAGACGACCTCGAAAAGGCGTTTGCCGCATTTGCGGAGTTCGGCGGCCTCGAACTGCTGGGCGAGGTCCACCATGTGCGCCTCGGCGCGCTCATGGGTGCCGGGCGGCAGGTCGTCGTACTCAGCCGTCAGGGTCTTGACCGCGTGGATGACGATCCGGGCCTTCTCCGAATCGATCGACCCCGCGGCGAGGGCCTGGCGGGTGGTCTCGAACCGGTCGGCGAGGTCTTGGGCCAGGTGGAGGTCGGCGAACCGGGCGGCCCGGCCGGTCTTCGTCTGATGCGCCAACCACGCGGGCGTCGACGTGGCACCCGAGTCGGCGCCCACCTGGTCGCGGTCCGCCTGGGCCAGTAGCCGCAGCTCGAGCTCCTCCAGCCGGGCCCGCTGCCGCCGCATCGCCACGAGGGCGTGGCGTTCCTCACCGGGGGTCATCGACCACAACGGCGCATCCGCGAGCCGGTCCAGGGCGCCGGAGAGCGAGTCGAGGAACCGCACCACCTGGTGCGCCGGCGGCGGTGTCCCGGCCGGCGGCGGAGGCGGTGCGATCGTCAAGCTCATGACCCCACGCTAGAAGCCGGCTGGGACACCTTCGAGCAGCAGTTTTCGGTCCGTGGATAACTCCCACATCCCCGTGCCTGTGGACGAAAACCGGCCTAAGCGCCGCGGTCTCGTGCGAGAAGGCGCCGGGTCGACGGTTGGCGGCAGACATGAGAAGGCCGCCCTCGAATCCACCGTGTCCGAGGGCGGCGATTGCGGGAACCGGGGGTGCCCCTGCGTAAGTGGACCCGGGCCGCACAGCGCAGATACCCGACGGCCGCGGATTCATTCCTTCACAGTCAGTCGAGAGTTTCTGTCTCCTCCTCGGTGAGCTCGACCAGGCGCATCAAGCAGTGCTGGCGCAACGGTTCGGGGAATCCCTCGGCCAGGCGGTAGTAGGCGACCCGGCCCTCCTTGCGGCGGCTCACCAGGCCGGCGGTACGGAGCACCCGCAGCGCGTAGCCCGTGCTGTCCTCGCTCGAGCCGAGTGCGATGGCGAGATCCCCCACGCAGAGCTCCTCGGCGATGTCGAGTGCGTAGACGACGCGTAGTCGCGTGGGGTCGGCCAGCAGGGTGAGCACGCCGGTGAGCCGCTCGCTCGCGTCGAGGCTCGGCAGTCGGTCGCGGGCGGCCTGGACCCGGTCGGCGTCGAGCGGCTTCCCGTCCGGATGGTGGGTGTCAGCCATGACAAGGGAATACCCTCACGGACGTCCGGGTATGCGTGTTAGGAACTCAGAATCACAGACGCGAGGAGAGCCCGATGTATTCAGGCGTGGTGGTCATGGCGGTTGCCGTCGCCGCTCTCGTCGGTGCGCTCTACGTGCTGCAGCGTCTGGTCGCGGACGCCTCGCCGCTGCTCACCTCGCTGCCGTTCCAGTCCGGCTGGGTGCCCCAGGAGCACGCCCTGTCGCGCTACCACGTGCGCTGGTACCTCGCCACGCTGCTGTTCCTGGCGTTCGACGTGGAGATGCTGTTCATGTACCCGTGGGCCGTCGTCGTCGGCGACCTCGGCGCCACGGCCGTCGTGGAGATGTTCCTGTTCCTCGGAGGCTTGTTCGTCGCGGTCGTGTGGGCGTGGCGCGAGGGAGCGCTTCGATGGGTATGACGAGTCTGGCGGCTCGGCGGGCCGTGCGGTCCGCCCACGTGCTCGTCGTGGAGGTTCCGGGGCACTGGGCGACACGGGTGCACGTCGAACGTGCGGCGCGTGAACGAGGCTGGCGCCGGGCACTGTCACCTGCCGACGCGGACGTGCTCGTCGTGTGTGGCGAGCCCGACCCTGATCTGGCTGAGCTGGTCGAGCGGATCTGGGAGCAGCTCCCGGGTCCGCGCGCTCGAGCCCACGTGCTCGACCCCGACAGAGCGGACGCGGCGCTGGACCGTGCCCGCGACGCCCTGCTGGACCTCGCCTCCCTCCGGAAGGACGCCCGGTCGCGGGCGACCGAGCCCGACATGGACCACGGCGACATGGACCACGGCGACATGGACCACGGCGACATGGACCACGGCGACATGGACCACGGCGACATGGACATGTCCCCGGGTGGCATCCCGCTCGCCGGGGGTGGCAAGGACCGCGACGGGCTCGAGATGGACGTGCTGCACCTGCCGCTCGGACCGGTCCTCGCGTACTGGCCCGCCGGCCTGGTGCTGCGCTGCACGCTGCAGGGTGACGTCATCGTCTCCGCCCAGGTCGAGCGGCTCGACGCCGGGTCGGCCGGTCAGCCTGTCGGCGAGAACCACCAGGTGGTGGCCGCCGTACGCCTCGACAACGCCGCCCGCCTCCTCGCCCTCGCCGGGTGGCAGCACGCCGCGACACGGGCGGAGCGACTCCGCGACGCGCTCATCACGGACCCGCACACACCCGGACTCGCCGATGACCTCGAGGCGCTCCGTCGCCGGGTGGCCCGCAGCCGCCTGCTGCGGTGGTCGCTGCGTCGCATCCGCACCGTCGGCGACGACGAGGTCGCCGACAACAGGTGGCCGGCGTGGTGGGCCGGGGACGTGCATGCCCGCCTGCTGGCGATCCTCGACCGGGCCGGACGGGCGGTCGACGGCACCTCGTCCGCCACGCGAGGGGCCGCCGACGTGGACCTGTCGGACGCGCTGCCGCGCCTCGTGGCCGGCCTCGACCTGGCGACTGCGCGACTCGTCGTCGCCAGCCTCGACCTCGACCCGATCGGCGTCGCGGAGGTGGCTCGTGGCTGACTCCTCCGTTGTCCCGGTGGCGGCCCCGTGGGCGCTGCTCGGTGTCGCGATCCTCGGCCTGATGGCGCTGCTGGCGGCCGCGGTCGACGGCGTGCTCGCGGCGCGGGCGGACGGGGTGCCGGCGTCCGCCGGACTGCTGCGGCCGCTCGACGAGACGGCACGCCTGCTCCGGCAGCGGCGTCGTACGACGATCTCCGCCGACCACCTGCTCTGGCGCACCGGAGGGGCCGGCCTCCTGGTCGTCGCCGCCGCGATGGCCGCAGTCGTGCCACTCGGCGACTGGACCATCTTCGACCTCGACGTCGGTGTCGTCTGGTTCAACGCGATGGACGTGATGGTCTGGGCCCTGGTCTGGCTCACGGGCTGGGGCGCGAACTCCGTGCACGGGCTCGTGGGTGGCTACCGGTTCCTGGCGCTGGCCCTCGGCTACGAGCTGCCACTGATGTTCGCGCTGGTGGCACCTGCCGTCGCGGCCGCGAGCCTGAACGTCGGCGACGTGGTCGCGGCCCAGGACAGCCTGTGGTTCGTGGTGTGGATGCCCGTCGCGTTCGTGGTCTACCTGCTCGGTGTCGCCGCGTTCTCGGTGTGGGGACCGTTCGCGGCGGCGCTCGGCAGTGACATCGCCGGCGGGGCGGCCACCGAGCTGTCCAGCGTCGACCGGCTCGTGTTCGAGGCCGGACGCTACGCGCTGCTCGCGGCGGGGTCGGCCTTCGCCGTACCGATGTTCCTCGGTGGCGGATCGGGGCCGCTGCTTCCCGGCTGGGTCTGGGTCCTCATCAAGGCCGCGGCCGTGCTCGTCGGGCTGGTCTGGCTGCGCCGCCGGCTGCCGTTGGCCCGTCCCGACACGTTCCTGGAGGTCGGCTGGCTCGTGCTGCTGCCCGCCGTACTGCTGCAGGACCTGCTCGTCGCCGTCGTCGCGGTCTGGAGGTCGTGATGCTCTCCGACATCTTGTTCTGGGTGCTCGCCGTCGTCGCGGTCGCCACCGGCGCAGCCGTATTCATCGTCGACTCGATGGCCCGCGCGACCTACGCACTGGCGCTCTCGTTCGTGGCCGTCGGGGTGCAGGTGTTGCTGCTCCAGCAGAGCTACGTCGGCGTCGTCGTGATCTTGATGATGGTGATGGAGATGGCCGTGATGGCCGTCTACATGGTCATGTTCATGGGAATGAACCCCGCGCTGATGCCGATGAGCATGGTGCACGGCAAACGCGCTGCCCTCGTGGCATCGATCGGCACCTTCCTGCTGCTGGGTGCCGGTGCCCTGCTGGTGGACTGGCCGGACCGTCGCGGCGCACCCGCGGGTGACGTCACCCGTGCGCTTGGCGAGGAGCTGATGGGGTCGAAGATGCTGGTGATGGCGGTCGTCAGCCCGGTCATGGTGGCGACCATCGTGGCCGGCATCGTGCTCGCCGCGCACCGGACCCGCTACGACCGGATGGGCGACGACCTCGAGCAGCGTCCCTCCGACCCGCAGCCGGGAGGTGTCGGCCGATGACGATCGAGACCGTGCTGCTGGTGGCGGCGGCGATCTTCGCCGTCGGCCTGTACGGCGCCCTGTCCCAGCAGGTCGTCGTGATGGTGATGATGGGCCTCGAGCTGATGATCAACGCGGTGATCCTGGCCGCGGCCGGCATCTGGTGGTTCCTCGTGCCGGACCCGTCGGGCCAGGTGCTGCTGATGGTCGTCATCGCGGCGATGACCGTCGAGATGGCGATGGGCTTCGCGGTCGCCACGCTCCTGCACCGGCAGGCCGGCGCCGACATGACCGACATGGCCGGGGAGCTGCGCGAGTGAGCGCCCCGGAGATCGTGCTGTGGCTGCTGCCGGTGGTGCCGGCGGTGGTCGGCGGTGTGCTCGCACTCTCCCGCGGTGCCGAGCGGACCGCGGTCCCGGTGTCGCTGGCGACCGCTGCGCTGACGGCCGTCCTCGCCGCGGTGGTGGCGGTGGCACGTCCGGAGGTGTCCGCGGCGTTCGTCGCCGGTGCGGACCTCGGGCTCGCGGTCGACGCGCTCGCGGCGGCGATGCTGCCGACGATCGCGCTGGTCACGTTGCTCGTGCTCGTCTTCGCCGCCGGAGAGGACGTGGGTGATGGGACCGCCGGCGCGGCCGCAGTGGCCGGTGCGAGCGGTGGCTCCGGGGCGCGGTTCCACGGGCTGATGCTGCTGTTCGCGGCCGCCGCGCTGATGACCGCGGCGGCGACGACGATCCCGGCGCTGCTGTTCGCGTGGGAGGTGATGGGCGCGACGTCGTACGCCCTGATCGGCTTCTGGTGGCGCGACGAGCCGCGCGTCTCCGCCGGGCTCACCGCGTTCGTCACGACGCGCACCGCGGACCTCGGTCTCTACCTCGCAGCCGGCGCCGCCCTCGCCGGCGGATCGGGTCTCGCCCTGGCCGCGCTGCCCGACGTCTCCGGCGGCTGGCGCGACGTCATCGCGGCGGGGATCCTCGTCGCGGCGCTCGGCAAGGCAGCGCAGCTGCCGTTCTCGTTCTGGCTCTCGCGCGCGATGGAGGGCCCGAGCCCGGTGAGCGCGCTGCTGCACTCGGCAGCGATGGTCGCGCTCGGCGGCTACCTGCTCCTGCGGGTGCAGCCGCTGCTGGCCGCGACCGGCTGGGCGGCGCCCACCACCGCCTGGCTCGGCGCGCTCACCGCGATCCTGCTCGGCGGGGTCGCGCTCGCGCAGACCGACCTCAAGCAGCTGCTCGCCGCCTCGACCTCGGCGCAGCTGGGCTTCGTCGTCCTGGCCGCAGGCGTCGGGTCGGTCAGCGGCGGGGCCGCGCACCTCGTCGCGCACGCGGCCACGAAGGCGCTGCTGTTCCTCGCCGCCGGCGCCTGGCTGACCGCGCTCGGCACCAAGCAGCTCGCCGGCCTGCGGGGGGTGGCCCGGCGCTGGCCGGTGGTGGGCTGGTCGGCGACGCTGGGCGCGCTCTCGCTCGCCGGGGTCGTCCCACTGTCGCTGTGGGCGACGAAGGACGCGGTCCTCGCCGCGGCGCGACACGAGTCGGTGTGGCTCTACGTCGCCGGGCTCGCCGGTGCGGCGCTGTCGGCGGCCTACGCCGGCAAGGTGTTGTGGCTCGTCTGGCGTCGGGTTCCCGACGACGAGGCCGCCGAGGTGGAGCGGCTTCACGGCGAGGGAGGGGCGGCCTCGGGCGAGGTCGGGGTGCTCGAGCGGCTGCCGCTGGTCGTGCTCGCGGCCGGTGCCGTGGTGCTCGGCGTGCTCGCGCTGCCGCCGCTGGCCGGTCGGCTCGCGGCGGCGATGGGGGAGCCGTCGGTCCCGGAGGCCTCGCTGTGGGAGATGGCGTTGTCGGCGGTGATCGCGCTGGCAGTCGTGGCCGTTGCAGAACGGTGGCGGGCTCCGGAGCCACGGTGGCTCGCCGGCTGGCTCGGGCTCGAGCAGGCCGCCCACCTGGTCGTCGTACGCCCGACTCTGTGGCTCGCCTCCGCGCTGGCCCGCTTCGACGACCGGGTGCTCGACGCGGGCGTCGAGCGTGCGTCGTCGGTCACCGTCTCGCTCGCCGACCGGGCGGGGAGCGCGGACGACCGCGGGGTCGACGGCCTCGTCGAGCGGCTCGGGTCGCTCATCGGCCGCCTCGGTGAGCTCGCCCGGCGGCCGCAGACCGGCCAGCTGCACCAGTACTACCTGCAAGCGGTCGCGGTGCTCGCGATCGGTGTCCTCGTCCTCGTCACGGTGAGGTGAACGTGCTCTCCCTGGTCGTCTTCCTGCCCCTGACCGCCGCGCTGGTGCTCGCGCTGCTGCCCCGACTGGGCGACGCCGCCGCGCGCTGGACGTGGGTGGGCGTCAGCGCCGTGGACCTCGCCCTGGTCGTCGGCCTCTGGTTCGGGTACGACGCACCCGGGGCGAACGCGCTCGCCTACGAGGAGCAGGCCGCGTGGATCCCCGGCGTCGACAGCAGCTACCACGTCGGCGTCGACGGGCTGTCGCTGCCGCTGGTCGCGATGACCGGGGTGATCTTCCTGGCCTGCGCGGTCTACGCGCTGCGTGAGGCGGACCGCCCCCGCCAGCAGGCGGCGGTGTTCCTGTTCCTGCAGACGGTGAGCCTCGGGCTGTTCGTCGCCGCCGACCTGATCCTGTTCTTCGTCTTCTTCGATCTCTCGATCGTCGGGATGTACTTCGTGATCGCCGGCTGGGGCCACGGCAACGCCGCGCGGTCGGCGTTGAAGTTCTTCCTCTACACATTCCTGGGCTCGTTGGCCCTGCTCGCCGGGTTCATCGGCCTCTACGTCGCGGCCGACCCGCACACGTTCGACATGGTCGAGCTGGCGAAGCAGACCCCGCTGGCCGGCAGCGCGCTGGGTGGCGGGCTGGTGCTGGCCGCGATCCTGCTCGGCCTGGCGGTGAAGACGCCGACGGTGCCGTTCCACACCTGGCTGCCGCCCGCGCACACCGACGCTCCGGCCGTCGGCTCGGCGGTGCTGGCCGGCGTCCTGCTGAAGATGGGCACCTACGGGTTCGTGCGGATCGCGATGCCGATGCTGCCGCAGGCCTGGCAGGACTGGGCCTGGGTGATCATCGTGGTCGGGGTCGTGTCCGTGCTGTACGGCGCACTCGTCGCCCTCGCGCAGACCGACCTGAAGCGGATGATCGCCTACACGTCGGTCAACCACATGGGCTACATCGCGCTGGCCGTCGGGGTCGCCGGCCTGGTCGCCGACGACACCGCGCAGGCCCGGTCCGTGGCCGTGACGGGCGCGGTCACCCAGATGGTCAGCCACGGCCTCGTCACCGGCGCGCTGTTCCTGCTCGCCGGCGTGCTCCAGGACCGGACCGCGTCGTACGACCTGGACTCCTACGGCGGGCTCGCCGCGCCGGCGCCTCGCTTCGCCGCTCTGTTCGCGGTCGGGGCGTTCGCCTCGCTCGGGCTGCCCGCGCTGTCCGGCTTCGTCGCGGAGTTCCAGGTCTTCACCGGCGCCATCGCCGCCGCGCCGGTCACCGCGATTGCGCTGCTGGGGATCCTGGTCACCGCGGCGCTGTTCCTGCGCGCCCTGCAACGGGTCTTCACCGGGGAGACCCGCGGTCTCTCGACCGGCTTCGCCGACCTCCGGCCGGCCGAGCTCTGGGCGGTCGCACCGTTGCTTGCGCTGTCGCTGGTGATCGGCGTGCTGCCGCGGTGGCTGCTCGACGTGATTGAGCCGGCCGCCGACGCCGTCGTCCGGCTCGTGGGGAGGTAGCCGGTGGGCTCCGAGATGGGGATGCGGCCGCTGCTGATGCTGCCGGAGATGCTGCTGTTCGTCGGCGGCCTGGCGGCACTGCTCGGCGGATCGTTCCTCGCCAGGCACCGGCAGTGGGTCACCCGGGTGGTCGCCGCCGTCGCGCTGGGCGGCTCGGCGGTCGCCGCCGCGGTGCTCTGGGCGCAGGGCGCTCAGCCGGCCTTCGAGCGGACGTTCGCCGTGGACCCGGCCACGGGGGCGGTGCGGGTGGTGGTGGCCGTTGCCACCTTGCTCGTGCTGGCCCTCGCGACCGACGAGGTAGCCGGCGCGCCGCGGGAGAGCGAGACCTACGCGTTGTTGCTGTTCTCGGCGACCGGGGCCTGTGTCGTCGGGGGAGCCGACGACCTGATGGTGCTCGCCGTCGGGTTCCTGCTCGCCAGCATCCCGCTCTACGGGCTGATCGGCCTGGCCGGCGGCGCCCGCGGCGCCGAGGCGGCAATGAAGACCTACCTGATGGGCGCGCTGTTCGGCATCCTGCTGCTGCTCGGCGTGACGCTGCTGTACGGCGCCGCCGGGACGACGACGTACGACGAGCTCGCCGGCGGCCTGAGCGACGCACCGGGCGCCGTCGTGGTGGCCGGGGTCGTCGCGGTGGTCGCCGGGCTGATGTTCAAGGCGGGCGGCGTGCCCGCCCACTTCTGGGTGCCCGACGCCGCGCAGGGGGCCGGTCCGGCGGTGGCCGCGTTCCTCACCACGGTCCCGAAGATCGGTGCGCTGGTAGCGGCCTACCGGCTCGTCGCGGCGCTGCCGGCAGACGGGACCTGGCCCTGGTTCGTCGCCGCGCTGGCCGTGGCCGGGATGACGCTGGGCAACTTGGCGGCGTACTGGCAGAGCGACCCACGCCGGCTGCTGGGCTGGTCGACGGTCAGCCAGGTCGGTTACCTGCTGCTGCCGGTCGTCGTGGTGCGCGGGACGGACCTGGCGCTGCCCGCGCTGCTGCTCTACCTCGCCGGCTACGCGGTCACGAACGTCGCCGCTTTCGCCGTGACCGCCGCCCTGCCCGAGCGCCGCGACCTGGCGTCCTACCGCGGGCTGGCCGCAGCGCGTCCCTGGCTCGCCGGAGCGCTCGTCGTCGCGCTGCTCGGTCTGGTGGGCACGCCACCGACCGTGGTGTTCGTCGGCAAGCTCACCGTGGCGACGGCGGTATGGGACGGCGGCTACGCCTGGCTGGCGGTCGCGCTGCTCGCGAACACGGTGCTGAGCCTCTTCTACTACCTGCGCTGGCTCGCCCCGGCGTTCCGCAGGGACGAGCCCGCGGAGCGGTCGCTGCCGGGTGCGTTCACGCCGCTGCCGTGGTCCTCGCGGACCGCCGTGGCGGCGGCCGGGCTGACGCTCGTCCTCGGGCTCGCGTCCGGGCTCGTGTGGCAGGTCGTCGACGCGCCGCTGCTCGGCTGACCGCGCAACTTGCGGTCCCGCAACGTTTGATCCCTGCATGCCCGGGGCACACCCGCGTGGGGGGCCGAGCCGAGGGAGCGCGATGAGCAGCAAGACGACCGAACCGACGTCGCCGAAGTCGGCGGACGGAGCGAGCGGGTCGGGGGACTCGGGCGGGTCGGGTGGGGAGTCCACGACGACCGTGATCATCGCGTTCTTCGCCAACCTCGCGATTGCGATAGCGAAGACCGTGGTCTCGCTGATCACCGGGTCGGCGTCGATGATGGCCGAGTCGGCACACTCGTGGGCCGACACCGGCAACCAGGTCCTCCTGTTCGTCGCCGACAAGCGCGGCCGCAAACCCGCCGACGAGTCCCACCCGCTGGGCTACGGGCGCGAGTCCTACATGTGGTCGTTGATGGCGGCCTTCGGACTGTTCTCGGCCGGTGCGGTGGTGTCGATCCTGGAAGGAGTCCGCAAGCTCACCGCGTCGAGCAGCGAGGAGGCGTCGTACACCTGGGCCTACGTCGTGCTCGGCGCCGCCTTCGTGTTCGAGGGCATCTCGTTCTTCCAGGCGTTCCGGCAGACGCGCAAGGAAGCCAAGCAGCTCGAGCGGGACGTGATCGAGCACGCGATGCAGACCTCCGACCCGATGCTGCGCGCGGTCTTCGCGGAGGACTCGGCGGCCCTGATCGGCCTGGTCGTCGCGGCGATCGGGGTCTTCTTGCACCAGGTGACCGGCAACGCGGTGTACGACGCCATCGGGTCGATCACCGTGGGACTGCTGCTCGGCGCGGTGGCGGTCGTGCTGATCAACCAGAACCGCCAGTTCATCACCGGCCAGGAGAGCGATCCCGAGCTGCGCGAGGCGACCATCGACCGGCTCAAACAGCTGCCGGGCGTCGAGCGGGTCGCCTACCTGAGGTTGGAGTTCGTGGGCCCGCGACAGACCTACCTGGTCGCCAGCGTGGACCTCGACGGCGAGCAGCCGGAGTCGCAGGTGGCGCAGCGGCTGCGCGAGCTCGAGGCGGAGCTGGAGCAGGAGTCCTACGTCCGCGAGGCGATCCTGACCCTGGCCACCAAGGACGAAGCGGCCCTCTGAGGCCGACGCGGCGGCCATACTCGTGGCGTGCCCGTCCGTCACCCTGCGTCCGAGCCGTCGCACCTCCCGCCACGCGGGCAGGGCGTGTCGGTCGCGTCGGATGCGTCGGTTGCGTCGGGCGGGAAGGTGCCGCGACCTGCGGTGTCGGTGGGGTTCGGGATCGTGGTCGGCCTCGGGCTGGTGGCACTCCCGTTCCTGATCCTGTGGGACATGCTGTCGAGCGGCCTCGGCCTGTGGCTGGCGTTGGTGGGTTCGTCCGCGATGGTGTTCGTCGTACTGGCGCTCGGTCTCGGGCTGCACCGGGCCTCGACCCGAGCCCGGGGCCGCGCGATCGGCGCCGGGATGCTGCTGGCGCTGGCGCTCGCAGGTCTGCTCCTGGGCTGGGCGATCGGCTACTACGTCACGTTCCGAACCTGACCCACGTCCGCTCGCCGCAGGCCCCCATGGTCTCGGGCCAACCCTGCGCAGAATGAGAAGGTGTCACGGTGACCGTGACCGTGCGTGTAGCGAGCACAGCTGACCTTGCCTTCCTCGAAGACGTAGACAGACACGTCTCTCCCGAGACGCTTACCGACCTGGTGTCGATCGGCCGGGTGATGCTCGCCGAGGTCGACGGACGCGCGGCGGGGCTCTTGCGCTGGGGCCTCTTCTGGGACCAGATCCCTTTCATGAACCTGCTCTGGGTCTTGCCCGAACGACGCGGTCAAGGCGCCGGCACGACGCTGGTGAAGTCGTGGGAGAAGTCCCAGCTCGCCGCCGGCCACGACCTCGTGCTCACCTCGACCATGTCGAGCGAGACGTCCCAGCACTTCTACCGACGGCTGGGTTATGTCGACTCCGGAGCCCTGCTGCTGCCGCACGAGCCGGCTGAGCTGCTCCTCCGAAAACCGCTTGCCGGGTGACGGAGAGCCGCCGAGAACCCCGGTGACGACGCCGATACCAGCGGAGCGGTTTGTAGGCCCCGTGAGACTCGAACCCACAACCCGCGGAGAAGTCGGACGGTTGTCTGAGGGCGTATGAGGCCGTTTCGCTGGTTGGGGCTCACGCGTGACTGACTGGTCTCGATGCCCGTGGCGCCCTCTCGTCCGTGGGCGAACGTAACCGCCGTGTAACCGTGTCGGCGCCCTTCCGTGTGCTCTCCTGCCCGGGCGTGCGGCAAACACTGGCGCCGAGCGAGCTCGTGCCATGCGGAGCGCGCGCCCACTACCCTGGATTCATGAGCATCGAGACGGCCGAGAGCGCATCGCTGCGTGCAGTGATCGCGGCGCATCGCGATGAACTCGATGCGATCCTCGACCGCTACCAGGCTGCCAACCCCCGACTCTTCGGATCGGTGGCCCGAGGTGATGCAACGTCCGACAGCGACATCGACCTGCTCGTCGATCTCATGCCCGGCGGGGGGAACGAGCTTCTTCGGGTCGCCGGCATCGCAGAGGAACTGAGCGGCCTTCTCGGAACCCGCGTGGACGTGGTGGCGGCATCGCTGCTGCGGGGCGAAGTTTCCGCGAGTGCTCTCGCGGACTCGGTGGCGGTGTGACCCGCTCCGACGCAGAGCGCTTCGCCGACATCCTCAATGCAATCGAGCGGTGCCAGAGCTATGAGCAGTACCTCCGCTCAGACGAGTTCGGATCGATGGCCTACGACGCCGTGCTGCGCAACCTCGGAGTGATCGGCGAGGCGGTTCGAGCCCTGCCGTCTGAGACCCGCGAGTCCATGCCTGATGTCCCCTGGGCTTCGATCGCAGGCCTGCGCAATATCGTCGTCCACGAGTACTTCCGCGTGAATCCCGATCTGATCCTCGACATCGTGGACCACCAGCTCGGCCCACTGGGGCGGCGTCTTCGCAGCTTGTGACGGGCTGCCGCCTCGTCCGGCGCCTCTACGAGGCGTCCTGTAGGGCTCTCCGATCGTTGGGCGGCATCACTCAGAGGTAAACCGCGCCCAGACCAACGCCCCGCGCTTGGTCACCATCATGGGCGGGTCGAACTCGGTGGCCGCTTCACCGGCGGCTCGGGTGCTCAGTCCCCGTCCACGGAGAAACGTCTCGATGGCGGCGCCGTCGTGCAGCGACACCGCCGGCGCATCCCAACGCTCAACCTCGAGCACGTCGAAAACCTGGCTGATCACCTTCGCGGCGTCCTCTGCATCGAAGGTGGACCTCGAGCCCCAGTCCGGCAAGACGGTCTTGAACTCTGGGTCGTTGTAGCGACTGGGTGCGCACGCGACGAAGGAACCCCCTGGCCTCAACACCCGGGCGGCTTCGTGCAGGACCAAGACGGGGTCTGCGAGGTGGTAGAGCATCCACAGGGCGGCTACAGCGTCGAACGCATCGTCGGCGAATGGGAGCTGCTCGGCGTCGGCCAGTACAACCGGCGACGGCGCGGTCGCCACGTAGCGGGCTTGATCCAGGACCACACTGGCCATGCCCCGATCTTGCAGGTGCCGAGCCAACAGGCCGTTCCCCCCGCCCAGATCAAGGACACGGCCTCCACGGTGCAGCCGATGAAGGTGCTCGGCTACTGGCTCATGAACGTCTCCGGACGACGAGAACAGGCGAGTTGCGGTTTGGTTTGTGAGAAACCGGTCGAGATCGTCGTCGTAGTCGACAGGTTGTGCCCGTGGCTGACCTTCAGGACCTGTCATGGCTTCATCGTCACGAATGAGGGAAGAACGGGCAACGCACTTACGCACGCGGCTGCCGTACACGCCGTGTGTCATGCCACGAATCGCCGCAAGGGTGAATGCATCGGAAGTGGCAATGAGGCTGCCGAGGACGGCGCGCCAGCGCCGCCCGCAGGCCGAGCGCCGGCGGAGCCGGCGCCTTGATCCCTTAGAGGTCAATCCAGCAACGCGGGGATCCCGGTGCCGGCATTGAGCAAGGTGAGAAGGCGTGGCAGGGCTTGCGTGGGGCGGGCCGTGGGTCCTCGCCGTCCTACTCTGCTCGGTGCGGGAGCATCATGGAGACGGCGAGGTAGGTCCTTGGCTCTGGGTCACCAGGTGGCTGCCGTCGTTGACCGTGCTCGTGCCATTTGCGCATGACGAAGTAGAGCTCTTCGGCGCATTGTCGGGCTTCATCGTCGGTGAGAAGCATCGGGACGTCGTTGGTTGCCCACACCTCGGTTGTGTCGTCGTGTGGTCCGAAGAATCGGTCGATAAGCGCGTGCCAGGTGGCGACGCTATGCCGACGGAAGAGTGCGAAGGCGGCACGGCCTTCCGCGGATTCCTTTTCGATTTTGGTGGAGATTTGGATGCCTTCGGTTCCAGCGGGCCGCCACCAACGCTGTCGCCCGTCCTTGCCCTGCGCGGGCGCCTCCTCGATTAAGTCGTACCTGGCGAGTTGCCGCAGGTGGAAGCTGACCGAGTTGACCGGTTCAGCGAGCGCCTCGGCCAACGTCGTGGCGGTCGCGGTCCCGCGGGCGTACAGCTCGTACATCAGTTTCTGCCGGATCGGATGCGCGAGTCCGCGAAGCGTCCGCGCATCGGCGTCGACGTAGGGAGCAACCACGGCACAAGCCTAACGGACTATGCAATAAGAAATGCGCAATAATACTTGCGTATCCCATTCGCCGGTGTCAGAGTCGGGTCATGACACAGGGGGACAGCGACGACACGACGATGCACACGGGACAGGTCACGAAGGACCCGCTGTGGCGCAACCGGGACTTCATGCTGCTCTGGATCGGGATGACGACCTCCGCGATCGGCTCATCGATGAGCAGCTTCATCTTCCCGATCGTCGGCTACGCCCTCACGGGGTCCCCGGCGCAAGCTGCACTGACGGGTACCGCACACCTGCTGGGCCGGGTGCTGAGCGGTCTCCCGGCCGGGGCGCTTGTCGACCGGCGGAACCGCCGCACGGTGATGGCTTGGTCCACAGCTGCCGGCGCCGCGCTTTACGCGAGCCTGGCACTGGCGGTCTCCGTCAGTCAGCTCACGCTGTTCCATCTGTTGGCGGTGGCGGCCGCGACAGGTGCCGCTTCGGCATTCATCGACCCCGCGGAGTCCGCCGCCGTCCGGCAGGTCGTACCCACCCATCACTTGCCGGCTGCACTCAGCCAGACCGAGGCCCGCCAGTACGCCGCCACCTTGGTCGGACCGCCGCTGGGCGGCCTTCTGTATGCCGCAGCACGCTGGGCCCCGTTCGTGGCCGATGCCGCCAGCTATCTCGTCGCTTCGCTCACCGCGCTGTCGATGCGCGCGGACCTCTCCGTCCGGGCCCCCAAGGGCGACAGGACTCGGGTGCGTGACGACATCCTTGAGGGCCTTCGATTCGTGTGGAGCCGCCCATTCCTCCGCGCGGTCGGCCTCTCCGGGATGGTCGTCAACGCCGCCGTGGCCGCAATGTTCCTCGTGCTCACGCTGAAGTTGCTCAAAGCGGGCGTTCCCGAAGCTCTCATCGGCGTCGCTATGTCCGTAGGGTCCGTTGCCGGCTTGGTGGGAGCCGTCATCGCTCCTTCCCTGATCCGCCGGCTGCCGACAGGTCGACTGGTTGTGTTCGCTGCTCTGCTGATCGTGGTCGGGCTGACGCCCCTCGCGTTCACCGACAACCCGATCCTCGTGGGGATCCTGCTCGGCATCGCCTTCATCGGACTCCCCGCCCTCAATGCCGGCACCTACTCCTACCTGATCGCAATCACCCCCGACCATCTCCAGGGACGAGTCAATGCCGGCTTGGGCTTCGCCGCCACGGCGGCCCAACCCATAGGCCCGGTGCTGGGCGGCGTCCTCATGAGTTGGTTGGGGGCACGCGAGGCCATGCTCGTGACCGCTGTTCTCGTCATCGCCGGAGTCGGCATGCTCATTGCCAACCGCGACGTCCGACGACTCCCCACCCCTGACCGCTGGGAACAAACCGTCGAGCCAAGCGACGCGCGGTGATCACCGACCCAACGACGAGCGCCAAGGCCGACGCCGTCAGTCCCTTCCTGTCCGCGGATGTGAGTGTGTTGGCCTGAGGGACAGTCACGCTCGCTCGCTGATGGGTGCTCGCCGGCAGGTCCGTGGGTCTTGCTTGCCAAGACTGCGGCCTCAGGTCTGGTGAAGTGCCCGCCATTCGAGAAGTTGGCGACTTTCTGAAGGCATTGACGGCAACGGCACCAGACGGCCCGAGACGGCCCCAGAAGGTCTCGCGCTTGTTACCGACGGGTCGAGACGCCTTGAGTCCTTTCCGGGCACTTGTGCCCCTGATTGACGGCGCTTGTGTGCTTGACCTCGGGGGATCACTGTGGCTGGCATGGCCTCTCGGGAACGGATTGCGGCGGCTGGATTAGGGCGGGTGCTCACCAGCGAAGCTGTGGGTGACCTGGCCGCCGAGCTGGGTGTTTGCGTGCGACCGATCCTGCGCCGGGTGACCGACCGGCAGACCGGCGCGGTGGAGCAGGTGACGCTGCCGTGCGGCTCGACGCGGGAGTCGGTGTGTGCTCCGTGTGCGGCGAAGGCGCGGCGGTTGCGGATGCAGCAGTGCGCCGAGGGCTGGCACCTCGAGCAGGAGCCACTCGCGGCCGACGTCCCGGAGAACGACCCCGACGGCGATGACGACGACCCCAGTCCCGAGGGCACATCTCGGCGGGTGCGGTCGACGCGTCGCCGCCAGGACGTGGTGGCGCTGCCGCCGTTGCCGGTGGAGGCCCGCAGTGTCGGCCGCACGTTCACCGCACCGGACGGGACGACGTACCGGCCGTCGATGTTCGTCACGCTCACCCTGGGCTCGTACGGCCGGATCGTGCCGAGCACTGGGACGCCGGCGAAGCCGGACACGTATGACTACCGGCGGGCGGCACTCGAGGCGTTGCACTTCCCGAGGCTGTTCGACAGGTGGATGCAGAACCTGCGCAGGTGCGCCGGCTACCGGGTGCAGTACTTCGGCGCCATAGAACCGCAGCGCCGGCTCGCGCCGCACATGCACCTGGCGATCCGGGGTGCGATCCCGCGACAGGTGATCCGCACCGTCACCAAGGCGACCTACCTGCAGCTGTGGTGGCCCTCCTTCGACACCCCGGTCTACACGGACCCGGAGTCGATGCCGGCGTGGAACCCGACCACCGAGCGAGTCGAGGACAGCAACGGGATCCCTTTGACGTCGTGGGAGGAGGCGCTCGATCAGCTCGACGCCGACCCCGACGCGGAGCCGGCGGTGGTGATGCGGTTCGGGAGCCAGGTCGACATCCAGGGGCGGCTCGCGCCGAGCCGGGATGCGGACCGGGCGATCCGCTACCTGACGAAGTACTTGACCAAGGCCGTTGCGGAGACCTACGCCGACCCCGACGGCCAGGTGGTCGACGCCGGGTACCAGGTGCACGTCGACCGGCTGCACGCCGAGGTGCGCTGGCTGCCGTGTTCGCCGGAGTGCAGCAACTGGATCCGCTACGGCATCGAGCCGAAGCACCCCGGCCCCGGCCTGATCCCGGGCTTGTGTCCGAACAAGGCGCATGACCGGGAGAACCTCGGCCTTGGCGGCCGCCGCGTCCAGGTCTCGAGGGCGTGGTCGGGCAAGACGCTGGCCGAGCACAAGGCCGACCGAGCCGCCGTGGTCCGCGAGGTCCTCGCCGCAGCCGGGGTCGAGGCGCCGGCCACCGACCGGATGAGCGCCGAGGTGCTCGCCGACGACGGGCTGCCGCGCTACGTATGGGAGCCCGTCCCGACCGACCAGGCCGCCTACGCCACCACGGTGCTGCTGTCCATCGCCCAGGCAAAGCGGTGGCGAGCCGAGTACGAGCACGCCAAGCAGCAGCTCGCCGACCGGTCCCGCGCCAGCCCGCACCACGCGGACCCGGGCCCTGTGGACAACCGTTCGGCAACCACTCGCCCGCGGCCTCACGATAGACAGCCACCCCAGGCAGGCGACCGGACCATCAACCGGCGGGAGGCCGCGGGCCCCCAGCCACAACACGAGGGGAAAGCACGATGGAGAAGGAGACGGGCACGGCGGCGACCGATCGCCTCTGGACGGTTGAGGAGGTCTCGTACTACCTGGGGGTGCCCGTGAACACCTTGTACCTCTGGCGAAGCGAGGGGAGGGGGCCGGCGTCCCGACGGGTTGGCCGGCATCTGCGCTATCGGTCTGAGGACGTCACTGCGTGGGTCGAGAAGCTCGACGGCTGGGCGATTCCTGGGGTGGCCTGATGCCCGGCCACCGGCTCGGGATCGGCGAGCACGGCGACATCTCCTACCGAGCGCGCGGCGAGAGGGTCACCGCCTCGTTCTACTACCGCAACCACGAGGGCCGCCGTCGCCGGATCGAGGCGACCGCCGACACCAGGACAGGGGCTCGCCGAAAGGCGTTGGCGATCCTCGAGGAACGTATGTCGCTGGGCGCCGGCACCGGCTACGGAGCGACCACGACGTTCGCGACGGTGGCCACGGACTGGTTGGTCCAGCTCGAGGAGCTCGTCGAGGCTGGCCGCCGCTCGCCGAGCACGGTTTCCCTCTATCGGCACGCGCTCGACCGCCATGTGCTGCCGACGATCGGCGCCCTCCGGCTCGCCGACCTGACTCCCGCACGCCTGGACCACTTCCTGCACCTCAAGCGGAGCGAGAAGGGGTATGCGACCGCGAAGCTGTGCCGGGCCGTCCTGTCGGGTGTCTGCGGGCTGGCCGTGCGACGTGAGGGACTGCGTGTGAATCCCGTCCGGGATGTGTCCAGCCTCGAGACCCACGGTGAGAAGGAAGCGCGCGCGCTGACCATCGAGGAGGTCCACGAGTGGTTGGGCATCCTGGACGGCAGCGAGTTCGCGCGCCGCAAGGACCTGCCGGCCCTCGCTCGGTTCCTTCTCGGAACCGGTTGCCGCCTCGGTGAGGCAGTCGGCGTGCACTGGGAGGACGTGGACCTCGAGCGTCAGGTCGTGCACATCCGCCGGACCGTGTTACGAGTGCCGGGACAAGGTGTCATCGCCAAGCGGCCGAAGTCCAAAGCGGGCCAGCGGTCGTTGCGGATGCCGCTGTGGTTGGTGGCCATGTTGCGCGAACGGAGCCGGGGACAGCTGCCCACGTTCCCGGTCTTCCCCGACGTGTTCGGCGGCTACCGGGACCGGAACAACATCGAGAAGGACTTCCGGAAGGTTCGGGAGGGAACTCCGTTCGATTGGGTGGTGCCGCACACGTACCGGAAGACCGTCGCCACGCTGCTGGACGCGGGTGGCTTGAGTGCCCGCATCATCGCCGACCAACTCGGGCACTCGAGGATCTCCATGACCCAGGACGTGTACCTCGGTCGCCGCGCGGTCGACGTCGCCGCGGCCACCGCTCTCGACACGTTGTTCTCGGGTCCGGACGACGACCCGCAGCCAGGCCTGTTCGCGGTGAGCTGACGTGGCCCTCGTTCGCGACCGTAACCGCTGTGTAACCGCTTGCGTCCCAGTTGCCCGACATAACGACACCGGCCGTGGCGCTGACCTGAGACTTTGTGGGCCCCGTGGGACTCGAACCCACAACCCGCGGAGACCTCGTCGGCCCCGTTCCGGACCCCCGAGCAGGCCGTTTCACGCCTGAACTACACCTCTGTTGGTTGTGGTTGTTCGGGTCGTTGGAGAGCGCATTCGTCCCCACATTCGTCCCCGGCCAGGGGAGAGCCGCCGACCCGATACCCAGCCCTGTTGCTCGTCGGTGTCCGGGGTCAAGGGTGGCCGGAGGCCATCGCGGGGCGACGCGTAGCGCCCTTGATGCCGGGGGCCGGCGTGCAGACCGTCCTCGATCGGGTCGGTGGGTCGCAGGTGAGTGGAGGCGCCGATGGTGACCAGCTGACAGTCGAGCATGCGGACGCTCGTCTCCATCTGGGGGCGGGCGTCTTCGCCTGCCCGGACGGTGAGGGATGGGGTGCGCGAGGACGGCGCGCCAGCGCCGCCCGCAGCGCCCTCGCGCCGAAGGCGCGCTTGAGCCAGTGAGGAAAGTCGTAACCAGTTCAGCGTCGCGATCAGCGTCGCGATCCGGATGCCTTCTTCGGCTGGCCCTCGGAAGCTTTGCCGAAGCGCTGGAAGGCTGCCTGGCGGGTGGTGTCGAGGGCGGCGCCGATTGCGGTCCAGGAGTCACCCGCGTCGCGGGCTGCCTGGACGGCGTCGCGCAGTTCCTGTTCGGCGTCTGCCACCTTCTTGCGTGCGGCGATGATCCGTCGGAAGTGGACGGCGTCGCGGGCCCGGGTTTTGGCGGGGTCCAAGGCGCTCAGGCCGGTGGGGTCGGTGCTGCTGTTCTTGGTCTTCATGTCTTCATCACCTGAGGTAGTCAAGGAACTTGGGTCGAAGCCGGTCGGCGTGGATGATCCGAGTCGGTTCGTCAGCCGGGACGGCGACGAGCTCGAGCATCCGGCCATGGCGATCGGCTCCGATCACCAGCAGCCGCTCTTCCCCCTGGTACTCGTACTCGACGTACCGAATGGCGTTTTCCCATGCGTGCACGATGTCCTCGTCGTCGACGCAGTGCTTCCGCGCCGACTCCGAGATGTCCACGCTGTCAAGGCTACCTTTACGGTGATGACTGTCAAGAGAATCCTTACGAGAGTGCTCGATCGAAGACGCCGGCGACTATGCAATGTCGCCCGCTCCGCGGCAGTTCAGGACGCTTGCTAGGGCCGAGCCGGCGCTGAAGATCAAGCGTGGTGGGCGCTGTGTCGGCCAGACTGGGCAATGTGAACGGGAACCGGCTGACCGAGTACGAGCGCTGGCAGGCCGCCGTCGGCGCCTACACCGATCGGCTTGTCGGGGCCGTTGTCGCCTCCGGTCAGTACGCCGGCGCCGAGATCCGGCATGCGACCAGGGAGTTCATCATCTTTGCCGTGGGCGAGCCGTCCCCTCCCGTGGCCGCCGTACTCCAGCAGGCGCCGGACACCGTTCGGATCACCTGGCGCCACGCCCCGTACACACAGGCCGAGCTGACGAGCGAGATGCGACGCATCATGAGTCGGTTTCGCGGCCGGCTCACCAGCGGCTGCGCTCGCCATGACGGGGACCGGGATCGAGTTCACGACCACAGACGCCCAGCTGCTCGGGGCCCCCGATCCGCGGGCGGTTCTCGAATGCCGCTATCCAGTCACGATCGAATACCGGGAGCCGCCCGTCACACACTGATCCTCCGGCCGAGCGGAGCGCGCGGAACGCGGCTACTTGTTTCATTGACCTCAGGACCGGGGTCTGGCGAGGCTGCGGTCCAGGTGCCCGGTCCGTCGCTCTCAATGCGGCTGCCCTCGCTGACCCAGTCGGGTCCCGTGTGGCTCTCACAT
>JBQCEF010000636.1:0-2257 GCA_051960495.1 Nocardioides sp.
GGGCCCGGTCCCGGCTCCACCTCGCGGACCCGGGCGGCCGCCGAGCTCACCGCCTGCTCGACGTCCTCGGCCGGGAGCGCGTCGAGCACCTCGACGACCGCACGGCCGAGGGCCTGCGCGCGCGTCCGGTTGCGCCACGGGAAGGCCACCACGATCCGGTGCACGTCGGCGGTCGGGCGCAGCCGCACCGCGAGCCGGGTGGTGCCGGCCTCGGTCGCGACCTGCCGGACCAGCCGGCCCACGGCTCGCAGGGCGAAGCGCTGCCGGAATCCGCTGCCGGCCGGGCCGGGCCGGGCCTTGGCGAGTCCGATCCGGGTGGCGAGTCGCAGCACCTGGTCCTCGGGCGCCTCGACCAGGCCGGTCAGGTCCAGGGTGAGCTTGATCGCGGCGCGCGGGAAGTAGAGGTTCGGCCCTTCGAGGACCCGGAGCTCGACGAGGGCGGTGTTCACCCGGTCACGCTACCGAACCCGCTGCGTGCGGCTCAGGCACCCATCGCGTGGTAGCCGCCGTCGACGTGGACGATCTCGCCGGTGGTGGCGGGGAAGAAGTCGGAGAGCAGCGCCACCACCGCCCGCGCGGTGGGCTCGGAGTCCTTCTCGTCCCAGCCCAGCGGCGAGCGGTCGCTCCACATCGACTCCAGCTCCTCGAAGCCCGGGATCGCCTTGGCCGCCAGCGTCTTCAGCGGACCGGCCGAGACCAGGTTGACCCGGACGCCCTTCGGGCCCAGGTCCCGGGCGAGGTAGCGCGAGCAGGACTCCAGGCCGGCCTTGGCGACGCCCATCCAGTCGTAGGCCGGCCAGGCGACGGTGGCGTCGAAGGTCATCCCGACGACCGAACCGCCGCCCTGCATCAGCGGCAGGCACGCGTTGGACAGGGACGCGAGCGAGTACGCCGAGACCGGGACGGCCTGCGCCACGTCCTCCCACGGGCCGGAGAGGAACTTGCCTCCCAGCAGCGTCTCGGGGTTTCCGTAGGCGATGGAGTGCACCACCCCGTCGAGCCCGTCGACGTGCTCGCGCACCAGCTCCGGGAGCCGCTCGAGGTGCTCGGGGTCGGTCACGTCGAGCTCGATGACCGGTGCCGGCTGCGGCAGCCGGCCCACGATCCGCTTGGTGATGCCGAGCGCGCGGCCGAAGTTGGAGACCAGCACCGTCGCGCCCTGCTCCTGGGCGACGCGGGCGACCGCGAAGCCGATGGACGTGTCCATGGTGACCCCGGCCACCAGGATGCGCTTGCCGTCGAGAATCCCCATGCCGTCGTACTCCCTCTCTGGACTGCCGATGTCGGTGCGGTGGTGCCGTCGCTGCGGTCGGCGCCGGTCAGTGACCCATGCCCAGGCCGCCGTCGACCGGGATCACCGCGCCGGTGACGTAGGCCGCCCCGTCGGAGGCCAGCCACGACACGACGGAGGCGATCTCCTCGGTGCTCGCGTAGCGCTGCAGCGGGATCTGGGCGCGGTACTCGGCCTTCTTCTCCTCGGGAAGGACCTCGGTCATCTCGGTCTCAACGAAGCCCGGCGCGACGACGTTGGCGGTGATCGAACGGCTGCCGAGCTCGCGGGCCAGTGACCGCGCCATCCCGACCAGGCCCGCCTTGCTCGCGGCGTAGTTGACCTGGCCCGCGGAGCCGAGCAGGCCGACCACCGAGGAGATGAAGATGATCCGGCCCCGGCGCAGGCGCAGCATGCCCTTGGCCGCGCGCTTCGCGACCCGGAACGACCCGCTGAGGTTCGTGTCGATGACGTCGCCCCAGTCGCCCTCGCTCATGCGCAGGACCAGGGTGTCGCGGGTGATGCCGGCGTTGGCCACGAGGACCTCCACCGGGCCGTGGGCCGCCTCCACCTCGGCGAACGCGGCGTCGACGGCCTCGGGGTCGGTCACGTCGCACTTCACGCCGAGCACCCCCGCCGGGGGCTCGCCGCTGCGGTACGTGATGGCCACCTGGTCGCCGGCCGCGACGAACGCCTCGGCGATCGCCTTGCCGATGCCGCGGTTGCCGCCGGTCACGAGTACCGATCTGCTCATGGCTCGCGACGCTATCGGCTACCGAGGGGTAGTCAGAATCACCGCCCGCGGCTGAGCCTGCGAAGCCGCGAAATGGCGGGGAGGTCGAGCTGCGTCGGCTCGGGCCGAGGAACGAGGCACGAGCGACGCGTGTCGAGACTTCGGCAGCGCGTGCAGAGAACCCAACCAACCGGTGGGCGCCCGTCCCAGGCGCCGAGAGGTCAGTCGTCCTCGAGGCGGAAGCCGAGCTTGAG
>JBQCEF010000637.1:0-3126 GCA_051960495.1 Nocardioides sp.
CGTTGGGATTCCGCGCGTGACAACCTTCTGGGAAGTTGACACGAACTCGGTGATCTCTCCCCTCACGGCATCGGTGCTGGCGCTCGGTCTCCACGAGGCCGCGTACCTGTGCGAGATCATCCGCTCCGGCATGATCTCTGTGGACCGAGGCCAGATCGAGGCCGCGCAGAGTCTCGGTATCCGGGCCTCGAGGGTCCGGTGGCAAATTGTTCTGCCTCAAGCGCTGCGCGTGATGGTTCCTCCTGGTGCGACTCGAGTGGTGGCGCTGATGAAGGACACGGCACTAGTGATGGTTATCTCCGGCGGGGAGCTAATGACGACAGCGCAAGAGATCTATGGACGCAACTACCTTGTTCTCGAGCTTCTCATGGTCGTGACTATCTGGTATCTGGTCATCGTGTCGGTCTTGATGCTATTGCAGCGGTTCGCCGAACGATGGGCCAGTCGATATGTCTCAGGGCCGCAGCGGCCCCGAGTCGGGCTTACGGAGGGATGAACGGTGGCAAATCGCCCTGGAGAAGCGACGAGTGTTTACGATTCCGCGGTCGTCGCCGAAGACCTCAAGAAGTCCTACGGGAGCGTGACAGTTCTTAACGGCCTGTCCCTCAATGTCTTGAAGGGCGAGGTGCTGTGTGTAATTGGGAGGTCAGGATGCGGCAAGACGACATTCCTCCGCTGCCTGAACCGCCTCGAAACCATTGACTCGGGACGTCTTCTGGTCAACGGCGAGATGATCGGATACCGGGTCAAAGGTGATCGTCTAACCGACTGCTCTGACCGACAACTCGCCGAAGCGAGGCGTCACGTTGGCGTTGTATTCCAGGATTTCAATCTATTCCCCCATATGAAGGTCTTGGACAACGTTACCGCGGGCCGCAGACTGGGCCTGGGAGAGACGCGTCGGGAGTGTGCTGAGCGCGGCATGGACCTTCTCAGCTCGGTCGGGCTGGCTGAAATGGCGGATCGCTACCCGGCCCAACTCTCTGGTGGTCAAAAGCAGCGCGTAGCAATCGCGCGGGCGTTGGCGATGGAACCGCAACTCATGCTGTTCGATGAACCCACGTCGGCGCTCGATCCGGAGCTTGCCCAAGAAGTCCTGGCAGTAATGAAGAAGTTGGCTCTCGGGGGAATGACGATGGTAATCGTCACGCACGAGCTCGCGTTCGCTCGCGAGGTCGCTGATCGAGTGGCCCACGTAGCAGGCGGTCGAGTTGTAGGGCTCGGCCCTCCTGCGGAGGTTCTTCGGGAAGTCAACGGTCGGCTACTGCTGCCCACCCAGCAAACGACAAGCTCGGCCGTAACGTGAGCGCCTGGCACGGAAGGTGCTGGGATATCGCGGCCCGCCGACAATTCTAGGCCGCGGCGAAAGTCCAATCACTGACCGACGGCCGCAGGCGTTGCCAAGGGCGTGGGTCAGCTCATATCGCCTAGCTTGCGGACGCTCGCCAGGTCGGGCGATGTATTCAAAACGATCGTATCGATAAAGTTCGATAGGGGCATTAATGCAACGGAAGTTCACCGCGTCGCGGGCTTTGGGGCAAAGACGTTTGTCAGATGCCGTCGGCCTCATGCCGCTAGGGCCGGCACTGGGAGCCGCTGCGCTGGATGAACAAGCGGAGTGCCGGGAAGTGGCGTATGACCTTGACGGTGTCGATGGGACGTTCCCTGACCGCCGCGGGTTGAATTCGAGTTTGGAGGGCTGGGCCGAACTGCTGCCACCGCTCGTCATCGGGGGCGGCTTGGGCGAAGGGGGAACACCAACATTCGAAATCACCCTGCCTGGAGTTAAGGGCGGAAGCCTCATCATTAAGGACGAAAGCCGCAACCCGACGGGCACGCATAAAGATCGGCTCGCCCGCTGCATAGCGAGTGGTGTCGCTTGGGCCGGAGGCCAAGGCCTAGTGGTGGCGTCCTCCGGGAATCATGCACTCGCGGCTGCAGCATACTCCGCGGCAGCCGGACTGGAGTGTGTAGCGGTCCTGGCTCGCGGCGCACCGGCCCCGCTGCATGCGGCCCTGGAGTTGTACGGCGCTGAGGTAATCGAGGTCCACCGCGACGATCGCTGGGCGATCACCCGAAAGGTCGTCCAAACACCGGGCTTCGCTTCCGCCACAAACTTGCATGCCGACTTCCACGTAGGTCACCCGTTCGGTTCGGAGGGATACAAGACCATCGCCTACGAATTGGTAGCAGAACTCGGTCTGCCCGGCGTGGTCGCGTGCCCCATTGGCTATGGCGAGCTGGTCTTCGGTCTCGTGAAGGGGTTCGCGGAGATGGAGCAGGTCGGCGTTACCGACGGGATGCCTCTCATTGTCGGGTGTGAAACGGCGGCTCGACCGGCTCTCACTGCCGCCCTCCAGTCTCGCCATTGGCCGCCGAAGGCCATCGAAGCAGCGCCAACTGTCGCGCGGTCCATCGGCACGACTGTTCCGGGCAACCGAGCATGGAGGGAAGCGGTTGCTGGGCGTTGCCAGGTTGTCACCGTCTCTGAACACGACATCTTGGCAGCACAGCGTCGGCTCGCGCGCAAGGGCGTCTATGTAGAGACGTCCAGCGCTGCAGCCTTGGCTGGAATTGATCACGCTTCGAATAACCAACCCGAGGCATTTCGCGCCGGCCCCGTCGTGATGGTCGCGACATCGTCGGGTTTCCGCGAGTCGTTGCTCGCAGGTTAGTCGACATGCCAAAGCCCCTCGCCCCTAGCTGGATTGCCCGACTCGAGACCGTGAACCTGGAGGACTCAGCATGACTACGTGGCTGCACGCCGGCGTGGCTCTCGTCGGTGATCGCTGGCGCGGACCGGTCGCAATTGCTCTAGACGGCGGCACCGTGATCGACATCAAGGTGGGGGCGGTTGAAGCGCAACCGGGCAAGCGCATGCCAGCACTGATCCCGGGCCTCGTGGATGCACATTGCCACCTCACCTGCGACGCGAGTTCCTCCCCGATGCCGCCTGCTGAGGCATTCGCACACTCAACCGTGGATCAGCGATATGAGGCAGAGGTCGCCGCGCGCATGAAGACACTTGCCGGAGCCGGGATCACTGCCGTCCGTGACCTCGGATCGGGGCCGGGTGCTACGTCCCTTTACCGCCGCTACCGCGGGCAGCCCGGCATGCCCGAGGTT
>JBQCEF010000638.1:0-3966 GCA_051960495.1 Nocardioides sp.
CCCGCTGGTTCTACGCGTGGAGAAGGCGCAGAACGTTGTTGAAGAAGCGGTCGCGGCGCTGGCCAACGACAGCGACGACGCTGAGAAGGCCATGCACGAGTTGGTGGCCGCGGCGGCGGGCCTGGCAGCCACGCAAACTCATGCAACTGAACTCCTCGCGAACCGGCTCGACCGCCTGGGTGTCGCCCTCCGGGTGCTGTCCGACCCATCGGGGCCCTGGGCTGACTACCAGGATGTGCTCGAGCACGTCAGCAGTAAGTGCGGAGTGACGTGGAAAGCGTTCACGGATCTCGTTGAGCGCCCGCCAGCTCTTTCCGACGTACTTGATGATGGATCCCGCGCCGACACGATCGCGAAATTAACCCGGGTCGTGGAGACGGTTACCCACATCGCAGCCGAGTTGGAAACATCTGCCGTGCGAGTCCGGGACCAGTGGTCGAACGCCGCTAATTACCTACACAAATTCTCTGCCGACCTCTCGTCGCGTCTCGAAGACAACGAGTACGACGCCAAGAGCATGCGGGCAAGCGCGGGCGACGTACTGACGAAGTGGGCCGAGTCCACCATCAGCGACCTCCTGTCCATGCCGGAACTGCGGTCCGAACTCTTTGATGAGTCACCGACAGTCGCGTTCAACATGAAGGACCTCACGGTCTCCTGGACAGAACGCGCGACGAAGCGGCGCCGTCGTCGACCGCTGGAAGCGTTCTCCTCGGGCGAGCAGGTGTTCGCCTACACGAAGGCGAAGCTCGAACGCCTGGGCAACCTTCACAACACCACCGCCAACGTGGTCGTCTTCCTCGACGAGTTCGGTGCCTTCGTCGCTCGCGACCGATTCGCTCAACTCGTCACCTACATTCAGCACGATGCGCTCGGCAGGATTGCCGACCAGATCGTCGTGACCGTGCCGTTGTCCGGCGACGTGGAGCAGGTTCGTGACCACGCAGCGCTGGCCCAGGTCGAAGCCGAGGTGTTTGACCCGCCCGGATACGTCGTCATTCCGGCTCGGGTGGACTGAGGCGCGGTATATGGATCTCGAAAGGCTGCTTGGACGCGAACTCGACCTCACCAACAGGGGTGCTCGCGTGCTTCTGGACGCGCTGACCGAGCTTTGGAACCAGCAGGCGACACAGATGAAAACGAATCCACGGACATCCAGCGAGCTAGCCGATGTCGGGAGCCTCGAAAGTGACCTGGCGAAGCTCCACCACTGGTTCAACCCAACGGCCACCGGCAAGCGGCTCAGGGAAGCGTTGGATCAGCTTCCGCAGATCCGACCCAGCTTCGTCGCCGAATTCGGGAGCCTTGAAGAGTTCGGTGACCTCATCGAACAGATCGACGAGCGTCGCGTGCTCGTGGGCCCTGAGGGGCGGGTTGCGATGTGGATCGTCGCACTGGGCCTCGCGATGGCCGAGTCGGACGAGTCAGATGGTCCGTTGTGGTTCTCGCAGCAGCAGATGATGACGGCCTGGGCGACGTTGCATAGGACCTACCTTGAGTGGAATCGGCAGCGCCTTCGCGACGTGACGGGGTTGCTCCGCGAGGAGACGGCGACTCTGCGCCCTTCGGCGATCGCGCTCCTGCTCGTTCTGCTGATGAATCGGAACACTGCCAAGGCACGGCGACTACCGGCGCCGGTTGAAGCGAAGTTGTCGAGCGACGTCAGCCGGGCGATCGCGCAGCCCGCTCTGGCGTTTACCCAGGCACTTGGAGGGGTTCGGGACAGCAAAGCTGACGCCCGGGGTCTAGAGATCTACCGCGGTTGGGCAACTGGGGAGATCGCGCGACGTCTCGGGTCTGGGTTCCACCGCGAAGACGGAATCTGGATCGATGAGGACACGGTCCCCGCGGCAGAGGACCGGCTGGTGGCGGCGCTCGCTGGCCGGCCCCCCAAGCAACTGGAGCAGGTGCCCTTCGCGCTCGAGGCGCTTCGCAGCGAGTACGAACGGGTTCGCCCGTTGCTGACGACACTGGGGATCGCTCACGAGCGCCCGTCGGTGACGAAACGTCTGGTGGGCAAGATCCTTCGCGCTGTTCAGGAGCGGTCCGCGGCGGGCGTCGACGAGGACCTCGAGGTACAGCCGTGAGCAGCGCCCGAGTCGAGGTGGTTTTGAAATGGCTTGAGGCTGTCTTGCGCGAGCATCACCGAACTGCCAATCCGCGCAAGCCCCTCGTATTGCCGGCAACGCTGGCGGAGCGCCATCGTTGGATGCCGCTGGTCGAAGAGGTGTTCAAAGCATCCGATGGTGTCGTAGTTGACGCGACGGGCACGAGGGGCGAGGCCGACTGCGGCGACATCGAGGCTGAGGCTCCAGGACTAGTCGCTCACGTTCGTGACTTCCTCGACACGTACAACGTCCTAGACCCTGCGGCGAATCTGTCTCTGAACATCGCCGGCGGTCGTGTGGTCATCGCGGGCGACGAATTCGACGCGGTGAACGCAGCGCAAAGAGCAGTGCGCGAGGTCGCAGCAGCCATGTGCGACTCCCGTCTTCGAGACGCCGGACTTGCGGCCTTGGTGTACGCCGAAGAGTCAATGTCGAGCGAAGTGCTGCCGCTCGTATGGGCCGCTGTGACCGGGATGCTCGAAACGCTTCCCTCAGATGTGGCACCGGAGACGTTGTGTGTCGTCGCCGGGGATAGCACCGCGTCACCTGGCGTGAACTGCAGCGGCAAGAACAGCCTTCGCTTCAGTGTCGACGAGGAGTTGAGCGAACGTCACGCATACGAGACCGAGCTGACTGTCGTCGGTGAGCTTGGGCGTCACGATGCCGTGGACCTCCCAGTGGTGGTCCTCTTCCTTGGGGCCGGTGCCTCAGTGGCTGACGGGTTGCCGACCGGTGACCGACTTCGCGACAGGGCGCTGACAAGCCTCACGAGGAAGGAAGTCGATAGGACCACCTTCAAGGACGTGGTACGTGAGTGGTACGCGGAACTCGAGTCCCGGAGCATGCTGCTGGACTTCGAGACCGGACCTGGTGCGCAGGATCAGTTCATCGAAACGCTGACCCTGGAAAGGGTCCTGGAGCACGAACAGCTGATTGAGGGTCGGAACTTCAGCACGACACTTCGTGCGTTCGCCAACGATCACGACGCTCGGTTCGACCAACTGGAAGCCATGCGGATCGCTGGCGAGCTCGCCGACGACCCGATCGCCCGGCTGTGCAAGAGGCGTGCCAGGCTTGTGATCGTGACGGTGAACTTCGACAGGTTTGTCGAGGCCCGGGCCGGGGACGACGTGGAAGTGTTCGCCGAACTTGCCGACCTAGAGAGGTTCCCGGCCGCCCTCAAGGAGTACGTAGAGAACGGCGGCCGTGTCCCGCTTGTGAAGCTGCACGGCACTATCGACAACCCGGACACGCTGGTCGCCACGATCAGGGAGACGAACTCTGGTCTGAACGAGCAGCGTCAAGCGGCCATCCAAGCACTGGTGGCTCTCATTGCCGACGCGCCGTCGAAACAGTGGTGGTACGTCGGTTACAGCATGCGAGACCAAGACCTGCTGAACATCTGGACGAAGCCCGAGATGTCGAAGATGAACGAGCATTGGGTCGATCCTTACCTGAACCCGTACGTGGGAAAGTTCATCGGGAAGCACCGGATCCAGAACTGGCGCAAGGAGGCGTTCTCCATGACCTGGACGGCCGCCAACCGTCACGTGTCACTCACGGCGTCTGATTTCCTCGAAGAGCTCGCCGACGTCGTTGACCGGGACTGGACCTGACCTCACCGCCCACCCCAGGGCAACAGCCGCTTCGCGCCCCACGGCACGTCATTCTGGGCGGAATGGTGCGGCGACGGCTCACGGTGCCTGACTGGTGTCGGCCAGCATCTCCGCGGCCTCGTCGTTCGCGGGGTCTAGGTCGAGGGCGCGCCGTAGGGTCGCGCTCGCATCCTCCAGATCACCGTCGACCTGGTGGGCCCACCCGTTCATCGTCCACGCCTCCGACGAGTCCGGGCGCAGCT
>JBQCEF010000639.1:0-2132 GCA_051960495.1 Nocardioides sp.
GCCCGAGTCGTTGGAGGTGTCCTGGGTGACGAACAACCCCTGCGGGTAGGCGGGGCCGAGGTCGAAGTTCGTGACGTCGGCCCCGTCGATCCCGGTGACGGCGTCGATGCCGTTGCAGGCGCCGATCTTGAACTCCCCGACCCAGGCGTTGTCGCCGCGGTTGAAGAGGTGGAAGGAGTTCCCGCCCTGGCTGACGGCGATCAGGTAACCCCGGCCACCGGACGCGAAGTACATCGTCAAGCCCTTGACGTCCTGCACGATGTGCCCACCGACCTCGGTCGTGGTGGCGATCTTCACGCCTGTGGTCGGATCGCTCGGCTCTGCGCCGAACCGCCAGATCCCGCCGATGTCCTCTTCCGCCAGGTACAAGCGCCCCAGCTCGTCGTCGGCGACCAGCCCCTCGGTGTGCAGCAGGGGCGTATCCGTGAGGACGCGCACCCGCGTCCCGGTGACCTGGCCGGTGGAACCGTCGAGCTCGTACTGCTCGGTGTGCCCGATGTCGGTGACGAACGCGTAGTACTTCCCCGAACGTGCGGAGTGGTAGAACGCGAAGCCTCGCGGCGTGGTGATCTTGCTCCCGCTGGCGATCGGCACGACGCCGACCTTCGTCAGCGAACGGTCAGCCGGGTTCACCTTGTAGAAGTCGAGGCTCTTGCCCTCCCGGTTCGTGGCGCCGACGAGCGAGACGCGCGCCGAGCCGAGCGGGAAGTTGTAGCGGACGTCGTCATTGTTGAGCCGCCCGTCGGCGTTGAAGGAGAGCTCCTTGCCCGACAGGTCGTAGACGTTCAGACCGCCGCCCGCGGACTTGTCGGTGCCGATGACGGTCGACTTCGACGTGTCCGTCGGGTGGACCCAGATCGCGCTGTCGTCGGCGGCGTCCCCGCTGTTGTGGACCGGTGCCGTCTCGCCCGTGGGGCAGACGGTCACCGCCGCGGCGTTGGCCGGCGGGGCCTGCACGACGAGCAGGCCGACGACGACAGCGCCGGCTGCGACGAGGGAGCAGCGCCGCCGGCCCTGCGCCTTCCGGTTCCTGGCCGAAGCGGTACGCAGCTTCATGTCGTGCTCCTCCCCACAACCGGGGGAGTTCCCTCGGTCCACGGCGACCGTGCCACCGACGCGCAGGGCGGCGCATCCGCCGAATGTCGTACCGCAGGTCAGGCGTCACCGGTAGGGGGCACGAGCTCCAGCCGCAGCCGCAGGTAGTCCTTTCCCTCTGGGCCGGGGCGGCGGACGCCGTCCTCGCGCCAGCCTTGTCGGGCGTAGAACGCTCGCGCCCTCGCGTTGGCCTCCCACACCTCCAGCACGGCGCCGGTGAACCCCGCTGCCCGCAGGCGCCCGACGAACGCGTCGTGCAGGGCGCGGCCGACGCCCTCACCCCAGGCGTCGGGGTCGACGTGGATCTGGAAGAGCTGACGGTACGACGCTGCTTGCACGTCCTGGTCGTGCGGCGGGCCCATCGCCAGCAGCCCGATCACCTGCCGGCCGTCCACCGCGCAGAGGACGGCTGCTTCGGGGAGTCCGAGCAGCTCCGACCATCCGCGCTTGCGTCGCTCGACGGCAGCCGGGTCCACGAGCGTCTGCGGATCGACCCCGCCCGCGGTGTAGTAGGCCGTGCGGGCCCGGGTGTGCACCTCGGCGATCGCGTCGAGATCGGTGGGGTGGGCCTCACGGATGCGCACCTCTCGGGTCATGACCTCCACACTGCCTCAGCGGGTGAGGACGCCGGCACGGGGCCGGCCGGTGCTGCCGCGAACGACGAGCCGCGTGGGGAGCAGTGCGGAGCTGTGTGAGGGCCCGCCCGACAGGGTCTCGGTCAAGAGGGTCGCCGCCAGCTCGCCCTGCTGGAAGACCTCCTGCCGGATCGTGGTGAGGTCCAGCTCTGCGGCGAGCGGGTGGTCGTCGACCCCGATCACCGAGACGTCGTCCGGACAGGTCAAGCCGGCACGGCGAATGGTCCGCAGGGCGCCCATGGCCGCCTCGTCGGAGTGTGCGAACACGGCGGTCGGAGGCTCGCGGAGTGAGAGCAGGGATCCCATGGCCTGCGCGCCCGGCTCCGCGCCCCAGGGGACTCGCACGAACAGCTCCGGGTCAGGCGTCACGCCCGCGCCGTCGAGCGCCTGGTGGTAGGCGAG
>JBQCEF010000640.1:0-3263 GCA_051960495.1 Nocardioides sp.
ACCACTAAATAGGTACCCGAGAGGGCGCAGTTGTGGGCGGGGTGCCCCCTCTCCGGGGTCGGCCCCGCCCGGTCCCGGGGGGCGTCGCCGAGCGGAGGCCGATCACCGGTGGAACGGGATCGCCCGCAGTCCTTCGGGCTCGGCCAGGACGATGACCTCCTCGGCGGTGCTGTCGCCGATGGCCGCCATCACCTCGTCGGCGGTCCAGGTCGTGTGTCCGTTGTCGGCGCGCACCAGTGCCTGCACCCGGCCGTGGGTGCGGTGCGCGACCTCACGCGCCACCTCGCGGCCCTCCGGGCCCACGAGCAGCACGAACCGCGGCAGGTGCTGCTCGGCCGCCTCGGGGACGTGCTCGCGGTCGCTGCGGTAGACCGCCCAGTGGTACGCCGTGATCGCAGCGGTCGCCAGCAGGACACCGACGGCGAAGCGCACGCTACGGAGCGTCTCCGCCCCGACGGTGCTCTCGACGACGTCCTGGAGCACCAGGTAGACACCCACGATCAGCGCCACCACCGCGGCGACCCCGCCGACACCGAACAGCATCGTCAGGTAGACCCGCCGGGTCGGCGAGCGGAGCTCCTCGTCAGGCTTGGCGTGGGCCGCCGCCTGGGCGCTGTGCCAGTAGATCCACCACACGGGTCCGCCGACGGCGAGCAGGGTGGCGGCGGCCAGCAGCGCGTTAACCGCGTCGCCGCCGACCATGGCCGAGCCCGCCAGCGCCTCGAACAGAGCGGCGACCACCATGATCAGACCGCCGGCCGCGGCGAGCAGGCCGATGCCGGCCAGGACGTACTCGTAGACCCGGCGCACCTCGGTGCGCACCCCGGCGCCGGCGGTCGCCCGGAGCAGGGCCTGGTGGTACCACCACACCAGCGCACCGACGAGCGCCGCCGCGATCTGGGCGGGTGCCGCGTCGAAGTGGACCTTCGCGCCGACTCCGCCCGGGTCGCCGACCAGCCACACCAGCGTGGAGTGCAGCAGGGTGCTGGCGGAGACGACTGCGGTGATCATGCCGCCGGCGACGCCCGCGAGGAGCACGAAGACCGGCCAGAGCAGGTCCTCGTGGCGTCGCGACGCGGTCCGGACCCAGTAGAGGAACCACACCGGGGCACCCGTCACGAGCACGACGGCGCCGGCGCGCAGCTGGTCGGTGTCGTTGCCGATCAGCTCGTCACCGGTGAGCCCGAACAGGACGCGGAACGTCCCGGCGAGGAGCAGGCCGAGCCCGACGGCCGAGACGACCAGCCCCACGAACGCCCCGGCGAAGTGGTGGACCCCGGTGTGCTCCGGAGGCGTCCTACGACCGTCAACCCACCAGTGCGCGCCCCACGCCCCACCCCACACCAGGACCTGGGCGAGCGCGAAGCCGCTGAAGTCCTCGAGACCGATCGCCCACGCGAGGGTCTCGCCGAGGCCCGTCATCGCGACCACCAGTGCGGTCAGGGACGCTGCCGTGACGTAGAACGCCCATTCGAGCGATCGTGACTCGCCGGGGTCGGCGGCGAACCTGCGCCGGGACCACAGCGCGACGCCCGCGAACAGCGGGCCGCCCACGACCAGGAAGGCGAGCTCGCGCGCCAGGCCGGCCTCGTCACCGGTCACCAGCACGTCGCGCTCGAAGACGCGCCCGAGCAGGCCGGAGAGGCCGATCGCCACGACGACGAACAGGCCGTAGAGCAGCGCGTACTCGAACACCCGCCGCACGGTGTGGCCGTCGGCGGAGGCCCCTGCCCCGTGCGTGCCGACGCGTCGTACGACGAGCACGACCAGCACCACCATCATGACCAGGAACAGCAGCCCGGCGATCATCTCAGCCCTCTTTGTCGCAGTCGTACATCGGCCACGGCACTCCCTGCACCCGCCAGTCCTGGCCGTCCTTGCCGAGCCGGAACGTGTGGCGCTCGGACCACTCCGACCCGCCGAAGAGGTCGTCGGAGGACGTCACGACGTCCACCTCGACCTGGGCACGGTCGCCGTCGACCTGGGTGTCGCGCATGACGACGCGGATGCCGTCGGGGGCCGAGGACCGGTCGAGGTCCTCGATGTCGCAGGCGCCGCCCGGCGCGAGATACCCCGCGGCCTCGGTGTTGTCGCCCGCCACGACCGCTTCGAGGTAGGCCTGCACGACGCCCTGCGGGGTGCCCCGGTCGTAGGTCTGCGGCTCGCGGTTCGTGGCGAGCACCACGGCCACGACCGCGACGACCGCGATCACACCCAGCACGACCGCCAGGATGCGGTTCGGGTGCCTTGTCATGTCTCACCGTCCGGTGCACGCCCCGTCACGATCATCGTCGTGGGCACAGGTCCTCCCGGTCAGGGCCGAACGGCCCGACTTGTCCGCATGCGGCGGCGCGCCACTAGCATCGCCGGATGCCGACATCGCGACAGACCACCGACGCCGCAACGGGCCGGGTGGCCCTGGTGCTCGACGCCGGAGGAGCCCGGTCCGCTTACCAGGTCGGTGCGCTCGAGGTGCTGCTGCCGGAGCTCGCCCGACGCGGCATCCGACCCCGGCTGCTGGTCGGCACCAGCGCCGGAGCGCTGATCAGCGGCGTGCTCGCCGCGACTGCCCACCTCCCGGTCGAGGAGCAGGTCGCAGGGCTCGGCGAGGTGCTGACCCGCACGACCAAGCGGCACGTGATGCGGCCCTTGTGGCGGCAGGTCCCGGAGGTGGTGGCGCGCTACGCCTCGGAGACCCTCGGCCTCTCGGCGTTCCGGCTGCGTGGCCTGTTCGGCACCGGGCCACTGGCGCGGACGCTGTCGAGCGCGATCGACTTCGACGCGCTGCACCGCAACGTCGCGCACGGGCACGTCGAGGCGGCCGCCGTGACCGCCACCTACGTCCGGACCGGCCAGGTCGTGATGTTCACCGAGGCCACCGGGCCGCTGCCCGCGTCGGGTCCCGGGGCGCACCGCCGCTACGTCGACGCCCGGCTCGGCGTGCCCCACCTGATGGCGTCCTCGGCGATACCCACGCTGTTCCCGTCGGTGCGGGTGGACGAGCCGGCCGAGGTGGCGGGCTGGTACGTCGACGGCGCCACCCGCCGACGTACGCCCCTCGCGCCGGCGCTCGAGCTCGGCGCGGACCGGCTCGTGGTCGTGGGCACCGGCTGCCTGCACGCCCCCGGCCCCGACACCGACGGCGACGCCGCACCGGTCGACCTCGGCGACGGCGGCGCCGCCCTACTGGGATCGGTGATGGACGACCCGTTGCGGCACGACCTCAGACGCCTGGCGGAGATCAACACGCTCGTCGAGGACGA
>JBQCEF010000641.1:0-2033 GCA_051960495.1 Nocardioides sp.
CCGGCGTCCCAGACCCGCGGATGATCCTCACCGGATCACCTCGATGGGACAACGCGGACCATGGGCCTTCGCCAGCCGCAGGTCGGCGGTCACCAGGGTCGAATCGAGCGCTTCGGCGAGCGCGACGTAGGCCGCTTCACACACGGTCAGATTGTCGCGAAGCTCCCAGCAGCGTGGGATCAGCCGGCGGGCGGGTACGCGCTGCAGCGGAAGGTCGAGCAGGTCGCCGAGGGCCAGGTCGCCACGACGGACGTTGAGGTGACCTCCGGACACGCGGCCGCGAAGCACCGAGGTGACCTCGAGGTCGATCAGGTCGGGGGCAGCGAGCGTCTCACCGCGGAGCCGGGCGCGAGCGCGGTCTCCGTCGTTGTCGTCGTCCGCCAGCGCTGCCGCGAGCACGCTGGCGTCAACGACGAGCACGTTCCGCCCGCAAGGTGCTCGCCGCTGCCTGCAAGGGAACCGACCCGCCGGCGCGACCACCGGCACGGTCCAGCACCTCGTCCAGGGTCGGACGAGCAGCCTCCTCGATGAGCTTGGCCAGGAGGTACTCCTGCAGCGACTGCTGCGCCGCGGCCGCACGTCGCCGCAGCACGGCGTGGGTCTCCTCCGGCACCCCTTTGATCTGAACACTCGGCATGGCGCCATTTTGGCGCCGCACGCGCCAAGATACAACCTGTGTGTATGCGTCCCGGAGGGTGTCGGCGGGCCCATCGGCGCCCTACATTGCAGGCAGGGGGCGGTGACTGCGGTGGAGGTGTGGCCGTGTCGTCAGGTCACTGGTGGGCGCTGGGTGTCCTCGTCCTCGTCGCGTCGTGCAACGCCGGCGGCGAGGCGCCCGCCGTTCCGGAGGCAACGACCATCACGCCCGCCGCGAGCAACGATAATCCGGGCTCGGCGGGGGACTCCGCACTCCCTGTCCCGATCCCGAACGACGCGCCGCGAGCACCTCTGCGCCCCCGCATCGCCGCCGTCCAGAACCTCCCCGGCGGCCCGGACTGGCTCGAGCTCGCCGCGGGGCACCTCTGGGTCAAGCGCGACGACGGCCACGTCAGCCAGGTGGACATCCGGACAGCCCGGCCCAACGGCGCGTGGTCGACCGGCTACTCCGGCGTGCCCGCGTGCCAGGGCCTGACCTTCGACGGCAGCCGGCTGTGGTCGTGCGCGGGTGAGAACCGGCTCGCCCGCCACGCCCCGTCCCCGGGTGGGACCGCCGAGCCCTTCCGGGTCCCCCGGCTCGGTGACCAGACCCAGTTCGTCACCAGCAACGAGCTGCTCTGGGTCATCGACGCCGAGGCAACCGGCATCGTCGGGCTCGATCTCGGCAGCGGGGAGCCCGTCGACACCATCGACCTGGGCACCTTCTGCACCGACCTCGCGCGTCCGCTCGCCGACGACCGCGGCGTCGTCTACGCGATCTGCCCCACCGACGGCCTGGTCCTGGCGGTCGACGTGGCCGCAGGCAAGGTCACCGGACGGCTCCGGCTCGAGGAGCCGCGTGCCGCGACGATCGCGGACGACCTGTGGGTGGCCTTCGCGGGCGGCCTCGCCCAGGTCGACCCGGACACCCTCCAGGTGAGCGCGGTGTACGACGTGGACCTGGGCCTGTACGGCGAGATCTGGGCCGACTCCCGCGACGTGTGGGTGCGGGCCGAGGGCCGCGAGCTGCTCACGCACATCGACCCTCGGGCCCGCCGGTTCGTCGAGACGCTCACCAGCCCGTCGTACCCGAGCGACGGCGACGTCCTGGTGGCCGGCGGCGCGCTGTGGACCACCGCGTCCGACGACGGCGTGCTGCTCAAGGTGCGGCTGCCCTGAACCGCCATGCCCGGTCACGCTGACCCGATGTGGCCGTTCTGCCGCGAGACGATCAGCCGGCGGGACTCGCCGACGCCGACGCCGACCCGGACGGCGACGCCGAGGCCGAGGCGCTGCCCGACGGACTCGCCGAGCTCGACGACCCGGCCGAGCTCGACGGCCCGGCCGACCCGCTGCTCGTCGTACCCCCGGACGGCGACGGCGCGAGCGCGGCGCCC
>JBQCEF010000642.1:0-2304 GCA_051960495.1 Nocardioides sp.
CTACCTCGAGAAGACCGGGACCCGGGCGTTCCTCGTCGTCCACCACGACCGGCTCGTGTACGAGCGCTACCTCGACGGCACCCGGCGTGACGACCCGCAGACCTCGTTCTCGGCCGCCAAGTCGTTCCTCTCCACGCTGGTGGGGATCGCCGTCGACGAGGGGTACGTCGACCTGACCGAGCCCGTGACGACGTACCTCCCCGAGCTCGTCGAACGCGACCGCCGCTTCACCGAGATCACCGTGCGCGACCTGCTGACCATGAGCTCCGGCCTGCGGTACGACGAGCAGGGACTGCCCTGGAGCGACGACGCGCTCACCTACTACGGCACCGACCTGCGCGAGCTGGCGCTGACCCGCACCGAGATCGACGAGGAGCCGGCGGCCACCTGGCGCTACAACAACTACAACCCGCTGCTGCTCGGGCTCGTGCTCGAGCGGGCGACCCGGATGCCGGTCGCCGACTACATGGCGACCCGGTTGTGGCAGCCGCTGGGCGCCGAGGCCGACGCCAGCTGGTCCCTCGACTCGGAAGTCAGCGGCTTCGAGAAGATGGAGAGCGGCATCAACGCGCTGCCGGTCGACTACGCCAGGTTTGGGCTGATGATGCTGCACGATGGCCGGTGGAACGGGCAGCAGATCGTCTCCAGGCGCTGGGTGCGTGCCGCCACCGCCGTGGACACCAGCACCGACCCCGTCGACTTCTACCAGTACCTGTGGTGGGTCGGGGCCCCTCCTGCCGGCGGGGGACGCGCGCCGTTCTACGCGATGGGCAAGTACGGCGAGCTGGTCGGCGTGTTCCCCGCGCAGGACATCGTGATCGTGCGACTCGGCAGCACCGACGCGGGCGTGGACTGGCGTGCCGAGCTGCGGGACGTGGCCGACCGGGTCGCCGCCGAGGAGTGACCAAGGACCCGGACACCCGGGACCAAACGACGTGGCAGGGACGTATCGGACACCGGACCCTGGATTTATGGGGATCCAGACCGCACCCGCACCTGTCCACGCCTCGACCCGGACCGACGACGCGCGCCGCTGGTGGTGGCTCGTGCTCGCCGGCGGCCTGCTCGGCATCGTCGGCACCGTGTGGCAGACGATGGAGCGCCTCGCCTACGGCGCCGGGGACAAGGGCCCGTCGGTCTGTGACATCAGCGCGATCGTCTCCTGCACCAACGTCTACTCCCACTGGCAGTCCTCGGCCCTCGGCGTGCCCAACTCGCTGATCGGCCTTCCGGTGTTCGCGTTCGTCACCTCCGCCGCTGTCGCCGCCCTGCTCGGCACGGTCCACTCGACACGCTACGTCGCCGTCGTGTGGGGGCTCGCGGTCTTCATGACGCTGTTCGCCGTCTGGTACATGGAGCAGACGGCCACCTCGATCGGTTCGCTGTGCCTGTTCTGCACCGCCAGCCTCGTCAACATCATGCTGGCCGGCGTGGGCCTCACCCGGATCGTGGACGCGCACGGCGCCCTGGGCGCAGGCCGCGTGGGCCAGCGGCTGCACCGGCTCGTGGACAGTTGGGCCGACGTCGCGCTGTGGGTCGGCCTGGCCTTCGCGGTCGCGGCGATGCTGTTCGTCGGCCTGGTGCTCTAGTCCGGGGGACCCAGCTGTAAAGAAGTGGGTCGCAACGACCGATATGACCGGTGTGAACCGACTTTCGCGCGCCCTGCTCGCCGCCACCACCGTCACTGCCGTCACCGTCACCGGTGCCTCCTTCCAGACCGCGCTCGCCGCGCCGCCGTCCGGTTCGCACGGCGGCCAGGGCGCGGCCCACGGCGGTGGGCACGGCAAGGCGGACGTGGCCAAGAGCGACGTGCGCAAGGTGCTGCGCGACATCGACCGGGTCACGCGCAAGCTCGACCGCGCGGTCCGCGCCTCGCGGATCGACGGCCTCGACCAGGAGACCCAGGACGCGCTGCTGGCCAACGTCGAGGCCGACAAGGCGACGCTGACCGCGCTGGCGACGACGGTGAGCACGGACGGCGACACCACCGACCTGCGCCAGGCTCGCAAGAACCTGCGCGACCTGCGCGAGGAGAACTACGTCCTGGTCGTCAACGTGCTCCGCCACGCGGTCCACGTCGGGGAGGCGGCCGCGGACGACGCGGAGGCGACCGCGCTCGTCGACTCCGCCGTCGCGAAGGCACTCGCGGTCACCGCGTCCTCGCCGAAGGCCGACGTCAGGGCCGCCCGCGCCGACCTGGTCGCCGCCCAGACGCTGCTCGACGACGACGCGGACGGCACGGACGAGACCGAGCCGTCCACGGAGACCGAGCCGGAGCCGTCCGTCGAGGAGCCGGTCGCACCC
>JBQCEF010000643.1:0-3185 GCA_051960495.1 Nocardioides sp.
AACGCGTGGTCGTCGACGACCAGCACCCGGAGGGTTCGAGCCATCGACTCACTCGGCCCGGGCGGCGGGGGAGTGCGGCCAGACGTCGCGCGTCCGACGCTGGAACGGGAGCACCCGGTGCCGGCCGGCCGCATCGGCGCAGAGCACTATCGCGAACACGCAGCCACCTGAGTAGGACCGGAGCTGGAGGTCGCCGCCCTGCTGCTGCATGAGCGTGTGCGACACGTGCAACCCGAGGCCGCTGCCGCCGCTGGCCGGGCCCCGAGAACCGCGCTGGAACAGCGTCGCCACCTGCGTCGGCGTCATCCCCGGGCCCTCGTCGGCGACGAGGATCTCCACGTGCTCACCCACCTTCTGCGCCGACACCGTCACGGTCGACCGGGCATGCCGCTGGGCGTTGACGAGCAGGTTCTGCAGCACGGTCGCGACGTCGCCGGGGCGTCCGTGCGCCTGGAGGTGGCAGTCGTCCAGCTCGATCCGTGCGCCCATCGCGCGGCGGGTCTCCACGACGGTGCGGAGCACGGGATCGAGCTGGAAGTCGGTGGTGTCATCGCGGTCGTCGCGGATGATCAGGTGCTCGAGGTGACCGACCTCGCCGAGCGCGGCCCGGCGGAGCCGGTCCTTGGTCGCGGGGTCCAGCCCGGCGCCGTACTCCTCGAGCGTGACGAGCGCGGCCTTCAGCCCTGCCAGCGCGTTGCGCGCGTCGTGCACGAGCTCCTCGCGCCAGGCGTTCTGCTGGTTGGCGTCGAGCTGGGAGTTGTTGAGCGCCGAGGCGACGGTCTCGAGCTTGGTGCGCTCCGCACGGGTCGCCTCGTCGAGGTCGAGCAGGGCACTGTGCCCGGAGACCGCGGCGACCACGGCGATCAGAGCGGCGCTCGTCACGGTCCAGGCACCGAGGTGTACGACGCTGATGACGCGGAGCAGCTCCGCCACCGCCATGCAGCCCATCAGCGGCGCGACCTTGCCCGCCCACGGCTGCTCGGGGGCACGCATCGCGGCCTCGAGGCCGATGCTGAACCAGGCGATCGACAGCAAGGCGCCGCGGATCATCGGCGGCGGAATCCGGGTGCTCGTGAGCAGCGTCGGGTCGACGAGGTGGATGACCAGCAGCACCGTGAACGAGAGGCCGACCACGCCCCCGGCGGTGAGCAGGACGCGCTTGATGAGGCTCTCGTGACCGGACTGGGGCGAGGCGTTCAACGCACGGACCACGAGCGCGAGCGTCACCAGCGTGGCCGACAGTGCGGTCAAGGCCCTGAGCAGCGACGCCTTGTCATCGCCCATGATCGCGCCGGCGATGGTGGTCAGCGGGAGCGCGAGGCCGCCGAGCACGACCAGTGCCGCTCCCATGTAGAGGCTGCGCGCGTCGCCGGTGACCCGCCACCGGGAGATGCGCACGACGCCCGCGCCGAGGAAGAGTGCGGCGGCGAGGATGTTGAAGAGTCGCGTCAGCTGGTCCGTGGTCCCGACCGACGGCGTCGCCAGCACGGCCACGGCCGTCGTCCCTGCCGTGCACGCGGCGACCGCGACGGTCGCGCTGGCCAGCATGCGACGCACGGACGGCAGCCCGTCCGTGCTTCGTGCTCTGCTTGGCGAACGGTGTCGCTTCGGAGCTGCCCCCAGCTCCTGCATGATGCTTAGTCCAGGTCCCCCACCCATGGGTCCGAGTCTTGGGGATCTGCCATGGTTTCGGCACCGCCGATCAGGTGCATGTGATTAGCCCGAAGTGACTAGGTACGAGGTGGGCGCCCTCACCCCGTCGATGGTTGCGGCTGCTCGACCTCGCCGGGATCGGTGAGAACGTCAGGGTCGGTTGAGGCGCTCTGTTCTCCGGGCGCGGAGCCGTCGGACGGTGGCTGTTCCACGATAGGGTCGTCGGCCGCCTCGTCGCCCGCCTCGTCGACGCGGTCGGATTCCGGCTCCGCGGTCTCCGGCGGAGTTTGCTCGCCATCTACCTGCGTGCCGGCGTGTGCGTCGTCCTCGCCGCCAGCGGATTCGTCGACGAGTTTGGCGTCCGCAGCGTTGCCAGGAGCCGCGATTGATGCATCGGGCGGAGTCGGCGACCCCTCCTCGCAGTTCACGATCGTGTCATCGCCGCCACCCCCGATGCAGCTGTCTGGCCCGTTGCCGCCGTCCAAGTCGTCGTCGCCGTCACCTCCGTCTAGGTAGTCGGCCCCGTTGCCGCCGTTCAGGAGGTCGTCTCCGGTCCCGCCGAGAAGAATGTCCTTAGCATTGTTGCCGTGGAGTTCATCATTCCCGGGCCCGCCCACCAAGCAGTCCCCCTGAGTGCCCGCGCGGAGGACGTCGTTGCCGCCTAGGCCCATCAGCACCTGGGGGTGTTTCCCTCCGGACAAGACGTCGTCTCCGGGGGTGCCGTAGACGACCTTCTCGTAAGTACCAACATCGCCGCACCTGACCGGGACCGGGAAGGGAGCCGCCATGGCTCCCTCGAGCACCCAGTACTCAAGAGCACCAGCGTCGACGTTGAGACTGGATGCCGAGGCACCGTGCAAGTTTGCGACTGCCAGCGACAGGGCTCCAAGGACTACGGCCAGTGATGCAGTGACGCGCTCTTTGACTGGCATCTAGACCTCTACTCGGCTGATGGGTTGAGCTTGGGTCTCGGAGAATGCACGCTTGCCCTTGTCGGTCGATCGTCGTGCAATTGCGAACGCCGTCAAGCCACCGGCCAACGTGCCGGTGGCCAAGGGGCTGTGGAAGAGCATGATCCCCAAGCCAACCTTCGGCACCCGAAAGACCAACCTGCCGATTATGTCGTCATCCGTCGGTGTCCAAGGATCGGCAAGTCGCACGTTGTCACCCTTGGTCGTGAATCCGGTCGAACCATTGCCGGCACGGAGCCGATGGACGATCGCGTAGCCCTCGCCTGGCTGACCCTTGGGGACGTGGTAGCTGACGATGTCACCCACGGCGTAGGAGTCGTCGCGACGCATCACGATCAGGTCTCCGCCGTGTAGTCGGGGCTCCATGCTTGTCCCACTGACCATTGTGTAAGTCATCGGACCCCCGAGCGCAGACGGCCTCAGTAGAACGAACCATGCGGCGAATAGGACCAGGCCGAGCAGAACTGGCAGATTGCGGATCAAAGACTTCATGTCGTGGATTCGGACCGGAGCTGTGGCCGCATCAAGCGGCCACAGGTGCTGGCTGCGTGGGGGGGGGGC
>JBQCEF010000644.1:0-2017 GCA_051960495.1 Nocardioides sp.
CTGCCAGGCGCCGGTGTTCTCCGGGCGGCCGGGGTCCGGGGTGTTCGCCGGGTCCGTGGGCCTGCCCTGCGTGGGCGCCGCGGAGGTGCACTTCGTCACACGACTCTGATCCCCCGGCGTCCGGAGGGCGTATAACGAGGTGTGGGCTTCGCGCGGCGCACGGAACCGGGACGGGCGGACTGGGGCGTGCCCGCCGCAGCGGCCGCCGTTGCAGCGGTGATCCTCGGCGCCCAGGCCGCCGGAGGCGGCACGACCCCGGGACCCGGCCCCGCGCCCGACATCCCCGCCGCTTCCGGCGCGGCTCTGGCCCCGCCCTGCCGCGCGGAGAACCTCGCCGCGACCGCGGACGCCCCCGCCGGCGCGGTGGGCACCTGGGAGCTCGCGGTGCACGTGCGGCGCGTGGCCGGGGCCGCCTGCGTCCTCCAGGGCTACCCGGGCATCGAGGCGTTCGGCGGCGGCCGCCGCCTGAAGGTGCCGTCCGCCTCCGACCACGGGCCGGGCGTGTTCCGCGGGCCCGTCCTGCTCTCCGGCAGCACCACGGCGCTGCTGTCGCTGACGTGGAGCGGCCTGTGGTGCACCGAGTCGGTCCGCAACGACACGATCCGTGCCGACCTGCCCGACGGCGGCGGGACGCTGACCTTCGCAGGCTTCGGCGACTCGCCCGGCTGCGACTGTGCGCGAGGGGCGGGCGTGCTGCCGATCACCGTCCGCCCGTTCGCGCCGGCGAACTGAGTAGCAGCGCGGATGCCGGACCGTTCCGCGCACCGGCATCGTCGTACCCATGAAGTGGTGGAAGGTCCTGCTCCTGGCAGCTGCCGGCCTGCTGGCCCTGTTCCTGATGCTGGTCGGTCTCGCGTTCGCGAGCCTCGTCGGGGCGTTCGACAGCCTGGGTGGCGACCCGCCGCGCGAGGGCGACCCGGAGGTGGTGGCCGCCCGGCAGGAGTCCGCGACGGCGCTGCAGCAGCAGGCCGCGCTGCTGACGCAGAGTGCCGTGCTGCCCGGCCTGCCGCCCGGGTCGGCGCTGCTCGCGCAGGGCGAGGTGGTCCCGCCGTGCCAGGAGGGTCAGCACAACTGGAAGATCAACGACGACTTCGACCTGGTGTGCTCGCAGTCGCGGCGCGAGGTCGTGACGGTGCCCGACCAGGTGTCCTTCCGTGCCGACATGGTGCGGCTCGACGAGTCGCTGCGGGCCCAGGGCTGGCGCCCGGCGTTCCAGCCGATCCCGGACGTCCTCACCGGCTACTGGGACGAGCTGGCCGGCCGGTCGGGGATGGGCGGCACCCCCGATCACGTGTACACGATGGCCGACCTGCCTCCGGCCGGCTACACCAGGTCGGTGCAGGGCAGGCCGCGCACGCTGACGGTCTCCTGGGTCGAGCACAACTCGCGCGGCACCGACCTCACGAACTACGTGACCTCGTCCCGCTTCTCCGTCGCCGGCAAGCAGGTCGAGCCCGACGAGGTGGTGGCCGCCGTGCCGGCGAAGGGGTACGCCGTGGTCGTGTCGGTCAGCGAGGAGTACTTCGACAAATAGGATCTGCCCCGTGGGGGAGAGGAAGCTATGGCGCCGGCTGCTGGTCGTGCTGGTGGTCGGCGTCCTCGTCCTCTACGGCGGCGTCCACCTGCTCACCTCCCGGTTCGCCTGGGCGAGATCGGTGGCCTGGATGGAGTCCGACGTCGGTGACCAGCACCGGTTCCCGGCGCGCGAGATCCTCACCGCCGACCGGGCCAGCGCGTTGCCGAAGGGGCCCGAGCCCGCCGCGCTGTCGCGTCCGGTGAACCTCGGCCTCGTCGGCCGCCCGTTCGAGGCCTACCTCGAGAAGACCGGGACCCGCGCGTTCCTGGTCGTCCACCACGACCAGCTGGTCTACGAGCGATACCTGGACGGGACCCGTCGCGACGACCGGCAGACCTCGTTCTCGGCCGCCAATTCGTTACTCTCCACGCTGGTGGGGATAGCCGTCGACAAGGGGTACGTCGACCTGACAGATACAGTTAAGACGTACCTCCCCTATCT